>NZ_JBFAMU010000039.1:0-21489 GCF_040656655.1 Micromonospora sp. NPDC049799 | reverse complement strand
CCGCGCGACGGCCTGGCGGCGTCGAGCGCCGACGCGCTGGCCGGTGGCGGTCCCGTGGTCGATCCGACCCGGCCGGCACCGCTGGGCGGTTACCCGATCGTCGGGCCCAAGCCGGTCGAACCGCCCCAGACGCCCCACCCGCTGGAGATGCCGACCGGTCCGATGCCGTCGGTCGGCCCCCGGATGGACGGCCCGCCCGGAGAGATGCCGTACCCGCCGGTCGTCGCCCCGCCCTCCGGTGCCCCGGCCGGTGACGGGGTCTACCGCACCCGCCGCCCCGCGCTGGCGGTGCTCTTCGCCGTCCTGGTCGTCGTCTTCGAGATCCCCGCGCTGCGGGTGCTGCTGGACGGCCTGACCGGCGACCCGGTGTCGTCGTCGAACGTCGTGGTCGGGACGTTCCTCGTGTGCGGCCTGCCGATCTTCGCCACCGGGCTGTACGGACTGCGTACCGGTGGGCTGTCCCTGGCCGAGGGGAGTCGCGGCTGGCTGCGCCCGCCGACGGCGTACCTCACGGTGGGCCTGGTGCTCTTCGTGGCCGCCGCCCTCGCCGCCGGCTGAGCGACGCCTCTCCGCACGCCGGCCGGGCCCACCGGTCGGCGTGCGGTGTTGAGCGGGGGCCCTTCTACTACCGCAGGCGTTAACGGGAGGCCCTTCCTTGCATCCCCGGGGTGGGGTGGTCGGGGAGGGGCGTACACTGGTCGACTGGCGACCGCCTCGTGCGGTCGACCTCGCGCGCCCTCTCCACGAGTCTCGTGGGGCGACGGCCTCCCTGGTCCCGATCTTGGTCGGGTCCGCCATGGCCGACGACCGGGCGCCAGGATGCCCGGCCGCCGGCCGGGCGTGACAACCAGGGACGTCAGGAGTACCCCACCATGGCCGTCGTGACCATGCGCCAGCTGCTGGAGAGCGGTGTCCACTTCGGGCACCAGACCCGGCGCTGGAACCCGAAGATGAAGCGCTTCATCTTCACCGAGCGCAACGGTATCTACATCATCGACCTGCGCCAGACCCTCGACTACATCGAGAAGGCCTACGAGTTCGTGCGCGGGACCGTCGCCGAGGGTGGCAGCATCCTCTTCGTCGGCACCAAGAAGCAGGCCCAGGAGGCCATCGCCGAGCAGGCGACGCGGGTCGGTCAGCCGTACGTCAACCACCGTTGGCTCGGTGGCATGCTGACCAACTTCCAGACGGTGTACAAGCGCCTGCAGCGGATGAAGGAGCTGGAGGCCCTGGGTGACCTGACCGGCACCGCCGCGGGTTACACCAAGAAGGAGACCCTGCAGCTGTTCCGCGAGAAGACCAAGCTCACCAAGACCCTCGGTGGTCTGCGGGACATGCAGAAGCTCCCGGCCGCGGTCTGGATCGTGGACACCAAGAAGGAGCACATCGCCGTCGACGAGGCCCGCAAGCTGGGCATCCCGGTGATCGCCGTGCTCGACACCAACTGCGACCCGGACGAGGTCGACTTCCCGATCCCGGGCAACGACGACGCGATCCGCTCGGCCGAGCTGCTGACCAGGGTCGTGGCCGCCGCCGTCGCCGACGGCCTGATCGCGCGCTCCGGCCGTCGCCGGGGCACCGACGAGAAGCCGGAGCCGGGCGTCGCCTCCGACGAGCCGCTGGCCGAGTGGGAGCGCGAGCTGCTGGAGGAGCCGAAGAAGGCCGACGAGCAGCCCGCGCAGCAGCAGGCCGAGCAGCCGGCTGAGAAGCCG
The DNA here is from genome assembly GCF_040656655.1 of Micromonospora sp. NPDC049799. Taxonomy (NCBI): domain Bacteria; kingdom Bacillati; phylum Actinomycetota; class Actinomycetes; order Micromonosporales; family Micromonosporaceae; genus Micromonospora; species Micromonospora sp. NPDC049799. The sequence goes on along the minus strand of NZ_JBFAMU010000039.1, from coordinate 19,777 downwards.
GCCGAGCAGCCGGCGGCCGCCGCCGCGGAGTGACCGCGCCGCCGCTTCCCCACCGTCCGATTTTTCGGACGGTGGGGAAGCGGCAGGTACGCCGGGCACATCGCGCTCGGATCCGGGTAACCGGCACCACAGACCATCCCACCCGCCGTCTCCAACACCGAAGAGAGAGCCATGTCCAACTTCACCGCCGCGGACGTCAAGAAGCTCCGCGACCTGACCGGCGCCGGCATGATGGACAGCAAGAAGGCGCTGACCGAGGCCGAGGGCGACTTCGACAAGGCCGTTGAGATCCTGCGCGTCAAGGGCGCCAAGGACGTCGGCAAGCGTGCCGGCCGGACCGCCGCGAACGGCCTCGTCGCGCACTCCGGCAAGGCCCTGCTCGAGCTGAACTGCGAGACCGACTTCGTCGCCAAGACCGAGGCGTTCATCGCGCTGGCCCAGCAGCTCGTCGAGCACGGCGAGCGGACGGCCGTCAGCAACGCCGAGGAGCTGCTCGCCAGCGAGCTGAACGGCAAGACGGTCGCGGACCTGATCCAGGAGCAGTCGGCCAAGATCGGCGAGAAGCTGGTCCTCAACCGGTTCGCCAAGCTGGACGGCACCGTCGCGGTCTACCTGCACCGCAAGAGCCAGGACCTGCCCCCGGCGGTCGGCGTGCTCGTGGAGTACTCCGGCAAGACCGACGAGGCCGGTGACGCCGACGCGCGTGCCGCCGCCATGCAGATCGCCGCGATGCGGCCGAAGTACCTCACCCGGGACGAGGTTCCGGCCGAGGTCGTCGAGTCCGAGCGGCGCATCGCCGAGCAGACGGCCCGCGAGGAGAACAAGCCCGAGGCGGCCCTGCCGAAGATCGTCGAGGGTCGGGTCAACGCGTTCTTCAAGGACTACGTCCTGGTCGAGCAGTCCTCGGTCGCCGACAACAAGAAGACGGTGAAGCAGATGCTGGCCGAGGCCGGCATCGAGGTCAGCCGCTTCATCCGGTTCGAGGTCGGCCAGGCCTGAGCCGGTTCCCGGGCGTGCGGACGCCCGGGGCAGGGAAACGTCGACGAGGAGGCCGCCGGTGTACGTGACAGGCACCGCGGCCTCCTCGTCACATAGGGTCTGCTACGGCAGTTTCGCGGTACGCGGCGCCCGGGGCGCGCGCATGGGAGAGGGCGGGGCGGATGACGCAGGTTGTGAGTGATCGGAGTCTGGCGGCGGACGATCCGACGGCGCCGCCCCCCGGCCGATCCCGCCGGGTGGTGCTGAAGCTCTCCGGCGAGGTGTTCGGTGGGGGCGCGATCGGGGTTGACCCGGACGTCGTCCAGGCCATCGCCCGCCAGATCGCGACCGTGGTGCGCCGGGGCGTGCAGGTCTCCGTGGTGGTGGGCGGCGGCAACTTCTTCCGGGGCGCCGAGCTGCAGAAGCGCGGCATGGACCGGGCGCGCGCCGACTACATGGGCATGCTGGGCACCGTGATGAACTGCCTGGCGTTGCAGGACTTCCTGGAGAAGGAGGGCATCGAGACGCGCGTGCAGAGCGCGATCACGATGGCCCAGGTTGCCGAGCCGTACATCCCGCTGCGCGCGATCCGGCACCTGGAGAAGGGCCGCGTGGTGATCTTCGGCGCGGGTGCCGGCATGCCGTACTTCTCCACCGACACGGTCGCCGCGCAGCGCGCGCTGGAGATCCGTGCCGACGTGGTGCTGATGAGCAAGAACGGCGTGGACGGCGTCTACACCGCCGACCCCCGGATCGACCCGACCGCCAGCAAGTTCGACTCGATCACCTTCTCCGAGGTGCTGCGCCGCAACCTGCGGGTGGCCGACGCGGCCGCGTTCAGCCTCTGCATGGAGAACGGCCTGCCGATGCTGGTCTTCGGCGCGCAGGGCGACGACACGATCATCCGGGCCGTGGGCGGCGAGCAGATCGGCACGCTGATCACCACCTGAGCGACCCGGCGGCGACCGCAGCGGTCCTGGCGACACGACAAGCCCACCACGAGCACAGAAGGAGGCGAGGAGACCGGTGATCGACGACACCCTCCTCGAGGCCGAGGACAAGATGGAGCGTGCCATCGAGCACGCCAAGGAAGAGTTCGGCGCCATCCGCACCGGTCGCGCCAACGCCGCCATGTTCTCGAAGATCATCATCGACTACTACGGCAGCCCCACGCCGCTGCCGCAGATGGCGTCGATCGGGGTTCCCGAGCCCCGGATGGTCATCATCAAGCCGTACGACAACTCGCAGATCAACGCCATGGAGAAGGCGATCCGCGACTCCGACCTCGGCGTGAACCCGAACAACGAGGGCAACCAGCTGCGCATCCTGCTCCCCCAGATGACCGAGGAGCGCCGCCGCGAGATGATCAAGGTGGCCCGGCACAAGGGTGAGGAGGCCAAGGTCGCCATCCGCAACATCCGGCGCAAGGGCAAGGAAGAGCTTGACCGGCTGGTCAAGGACGGCGAGGTCGGCGAGGACGACGGCCGCCGCGCCGAGAAGGACCTGGACGACCTGACCCAGAAGTTCGTGGCCGGCGTCGACGAACTGGTCAAGCACAAGGAAGCCGAACTGCTGGAGGTCTGACCCCCGGCCCGGCGACCGACCCCACGGCACCGGCGCCGCCCTCGCGGGCGTGCGACCGGTGCCGTCGTCGTCCGCGCGGCCGTCCGGGTCCGAAGGGGTGGAGGCCGACGTCCGGGGTACGTAATCCGGGCGTGCAGTAGGCTCGGCACGATTCCCGGCCACCCTGGGGTGAACGGTGGGGATCGGCCGGCCGACGAACCGGTCAACTGGACGGAACGCTCGCTCGGGTAGGGGATGGTTGTGGTTGTGCGTCATGTGGTCCGTCTCGCGCCGCGTACGACCGGTGCCTGATGTCCCACCTCGACCCGTACGGCAGCGCCGATCCCCGTGGCCGGGAGCGGCCGGACCGTCCCGCCCCCACGTCCGGGCTGCCCTGGCCGGAGCCCGACATCGAGCCCGCCGCGCGGGCCCGCCGTCCCGGCATCGCGCCTGACCTGTACGCCGAACCGCGCACCCGCCCCTGGCAGGAGGCCGACGGCGGCACCCGGCCGCGGCACCACGGGGACGTCCCCGGTGACCGCCTCGGCCACGAGGACCCGGCCGAGCCGCACCGGCACGGCGATGTCGTGCCTCCCGCGTACAACGGCTCCCCGGGCGGTCGCGACCGTCCCGACGACGACCAGCCGACGGCGCAGTTCGAGGCGGTTCGGGAGACCGGACCGGACATGGGCCCGGAGAGCGACCCGGAGCGGGCGGGCGGCCGGCGGCAGCGTGGCCGGCGCCGGGCCGGCGCGGGCCGCCCGGCGAACGGTCAGCCGGCGCCCAGCCGGGCCGGCCGCAACCTGCCGGCCGCGATCGCGGTCGGCCTGTGCCTCGGCGCCCTGATCGTGGTCCCGCTCGTCCTCTACCCGCCGGCCTTCCTGCTGGTGCTGGCCGGCGCGGTCGGTGTGGGCATCTGGGAGATGGCGCGGGCGGTACGCCGGGCCGACGCGCACCCGCCGCTGGTGCCGCTGGTCGCCGGCGGAATCCTCACCGTCGGGCTCGCGTGGTTCGCCGGTCTCGACGCGCTCACTCTCGGCCTCGTGGTGACCCTGCTGGGGACGCTGGTCTGGCGTCTCGGCGACGGGACGCGCGGCCTCGCCCGCGACCTCACCGCGGCGACCGTGATCACGGTGTACGTGCCGTTCCTCGCCGGGTTCGCCGCCCTGCTCGCGGCGGCGCCCGACGACGGCCCGCTGCGGGTCCTGGTGACCGTGGTCGCGGTGGTGCTCTCCGACACCGGCGGGTACGCGGCCGGCGTGAACTTCGGCAAGCGGCCGATGGCGCCCACGATCAGCCCGAAGAAGTCCTGGGAGGGCTTCGCCGGGTCGGTCACCGCGGCGGCGGTCGGCAGCGCCCTGCTGCTGTGGCTCCTCTTCGACGTGGCCCCGTGGTGGGGGGCGCTGTTCGGGGTGGCGGTGTCCTGCGCGGCCGTCCTCGGTGACCTCGCCGAGTCGATGATGAAGCGGGACCTGGGCATCAAGGACATGAGCAACCTGCTCCCCGGGCACGGCGGCCTGATGGACCGGCTCGACTCGATCCTCTTCGCGGTGCCCACCGCGTACCTGCTGCTGGCGGTCTACGTCCCGGTGGTGGGGTGAGGTGTGAATCACGCTCCGGATGGGGCCCCGGCCGGGCGGCCGGGGGCGATTCGGCACCCTCGGACAGGTGCCTCGCCCGGTCGGCGTGACAGACTGGATACGCCATGACGAGCCTTCCCCTGATCCCCGTCGACCCGGACGCCACCGGATCCCGCCGCGCCTCGATGCCGCCGCAGCACCTCGCCGACCTGGACCTCGCCGGTCGTCGTGCCCTGGTGAGCGAGCTGGGCGAGCCGGCCTTCCGTGCCGCGCAGATCTCCACCCACTACTTCGGGCGGCTGGTCCGGGACCCGGAGCAGATGACCGACCTGCCGGCCGCCACCCGCGCGAAGCTGGCCGACCGGCTGCTGCCCCGCCTGCTGACCCCGGTGCGGGAGCTGGCGTGCGACGACGGGGCCACCCGCAAGGCGCTCTGGCGGCTGCACGACGGCTCGCTGGTGGAGAGCGTGCTGATGGGCTACCCGGACCGGGTGACCGTCTGCATCTCCAGCCAGGCCGGCTGCGGCATGGCCTGCCCGTTCTGTGCCACCGGCCAGGCCGGGCTGACCCGCAACCTGTCCACCGCCGAGATCGTCGACCAGGCCGTCTACCTGGCCGGCGTCGCCGCCTCCGGCGCGGTGGCCGGTTCGCCGCCCCGGCTGTCGCACGTCGTCTTCATGGGCATGGGCGAGCCGCTGGCCAACTACAACCGGGTGATCGCGGCGATCCGTCGGCTGGTCACGCCCGCGCCCGAGGGGCTCGGCCTGTCGCAGCGGCACATCACCGTTTCCACGGTCGGCCTGGTTCCGGCCATCCGCCGACTGGCCAGCGAAGACCTCTCAGTGACCCTTGCGCTGTCGTTGCACGCCCCCGATGATGAGCTGCGCGACGAACTCGTGCCGGTCAACCAGCGCTGGAAGGTTTCCGAGGTGCTGGACGCGGTGTGGGACTACGCAGGTCGGACGGGCCGTCGTGTGTCGATCGAGTACGCGATGATCAAGGACGTGAACGACCAGCCGTGGAGAGCCGATCTGCTCGGGCGGCTGTTGGCCGGCAAGCTGGCCCACGTGAACCTCATCCCGCTCAACCCGACGCCGGGCAGCCGCTGGGACGCGAGCCCGAAGCCGGTCGAGCGGGAGTTCGTCCGGCGGTTGCGCGACGCCGGGGTGTCCACCACGGTGCGGGACACCCGGGGGCGCGAGATCGACGGGGCGTGTGGGCAGCTGGCCGCCGCGGAGGACAGCGACACCGTTGGGGCCGGGGAGGCACCGTGACCGGGCGTAGCGAACGAAACCAGGAGACATAGTGGCGAGTCAGGGTCAGCGTTTCCGGCGTAAGGCGCTCCGCCGGGGATACAAGGTCGATGAGGTGGACGCCTTCCTGGACCGGGTCGAGGCCACTCTCGCCGGCCAGCCACTCGGCGCGCCCGTGGCCTCCCAGGAGGTCCACGACGTCGTCTTCCGGGTTCGCTTCAACGGTTACGACGAGTGGCAGGTCGACCTGCACCTGGACCGGGTGGAGCGGCAGCTCGCCGAGCTGGAGGAGCGCGGTGGCGTCGGACGGGGTTCCGACCCCCGGCTTCCCGACCGGCTCGGACCGCCCGACCGGATGGGCCCCCCGATGCGGGACGACCGGGGCATGTCCCCCGTTCCGCAGCCGATGCCGCCCCGCGTGATGCCGGCGCAGTCCGGTCCGCCCGCCGACCGCTACGGTCGTTACGACGAGCCGACCGGCGCGTACGCCGGCGGTTACGACGCCCCGCGCGGCGGCTACGAGCCGTCCCGTGGCCCGGGCGGTCCGGGCGCCCCGATGGGGCCGGGTGGCCCGATGGGTCCCGGCGCCCCGGGGCACGGTGGCCCCCAGCGCGGCCTGCCCGCCGGTCCCGGTGGCTACGGCCAGGACGGCCCCGGCGGCTACGGGCAGGACGCTCCCGCGGGTTACGGCCAGGAGCCGCGCTTCGACGGCTTCGAGGCCGGCCGGCACGGCCGCACCGACATGACCGCCGAGATCCGCATGCCCGAGCGTGAGATGCGCGGCCCCGGTGGCCCGCCGGTGCCGTCCCAGCAGGGCTTCGGCGGCCCCGGGATGCCTGGTCCGCCGGCCGTGCCCGGCCCGCCCGCCATGGCCGGTCCGCCGATGGCCGGCCCGCCCGGCAGCGACCTCTACCGGGTCGACCAGATCCGGCGCAGCTTCCAGGTCCGCCGGTTCGGCAGTGGGTACGACCCGGACCAGGTCGACCGCTTCTTCGAGACCCTGCTCGGCGGCATGCAGGGGCGCAACCCGATGCCGGTGAACCCTCGGGACCTCGACACGCTCCGCTTCGGGCTGGTGCAGGGCGGCTACTTCGAGGCCGAGGTCGATGCCGCGCTGAAGGACGTGCAGGACATCCTGCTCGGCCGCTGACCGCGTACGACGAGGGCCCGCTCCCCGGTGGGGGTGCGGGCCCTCGTGCGTGTCGGTGTCCGGTGCCGGCGCGTCCCTAGGACCGCAGGCCGTTGCGGCGCAGCACCGTGTCGCCGATGACGATGACCAGCAGCAGCACGGCGAGGCCGACCAGCCAGATGTCCTCGACCCTGCCCTCGTGGTTGCCGCAGAGCATCGCCAGCAGCGCCAGCGCGACGACGACCGCGCCGATCCGCCCGGACTTGCGGTGCCCCGGCTTGTGCTGGTCCGGCGACGTTACCGGCTCGCTTCCTGCCACTGTCGGTCCTTCCCTCGCGATCGGATCTCCGGATAGTCTGGCACGCCCCGTACGGGGCCCGGCGCAGGGTCCGACCGGACGGGAGCCGTCACACGCGGCGCGCCGTGGGGCCGACCGGCCGGTGATCCACCGCCGGTGCCCGCACCCGGGGCGGTACGGACCGGTGCCCCGGGCCGAAGGGCCCGGGTCGGGCCGGGACAGCCGGCACTACCGGCGTCGCGGGGCGGTGGCCAGAGTGGCTCCGGTAGCGTTCTGACGTACACCTTGTTTGTCTTTTGAGGGGGAACTGCGGTGCGAGTGACCGGTACGGGGCACGCCAGCATGCGGATCGACACGGCCGCGGGCAGCATCCTGTGCGACCCGTGGGTCAATCCGGCCTACTTCGCGTCCTGGTTCCCGTTCCCCGACAACTCGCTGCTCGACTGGGAGGCCCTGGGCCAGGTCGACTACCTGTACGTGTCCCACCTGCACCGGGACCACTTCGACGCGAAGCACCTGCGCGACTTCGTGTCCAAGGACGCCACCGTCCTGCTCCCCGAGTTCCCCACCTCGGAGATGGAGGACGAGCTGCGGGAGCTGGGCTTCACGACGTTCCTCAAGGCGCCGAACGAGCAGGTCATGGAGCTGCCCGGTGGCCTGAAGGTCATGATCCAGGCGCTGACCAGCCCGACCGACGGCCCGATCGGCGACTCGTCGTTGTGGGTCGAGTACGACGGGGTGCGCCTGCTCAACCAGAACGACGCCCGCCCCACCGACCTGAGCGTCTTCGCCGAGCTGGGCCACGTGCACGCGCACATGCTCCAGTTCTCCGGCGCGATCTGGTACCCGATGGTCTACGAGCTCCCGCAGGCGGCGAAGACGGCGTTCGGCAAGCAGAAGCGGGACCGGCAGTTCGACCGCACCTGGCGCTACATCGACGACCTGAAGGCCGACAACGTCTTCCCGATCGCCGGTCCGCCGTGCTTCCTCGACGACGCGCTGTGGCAGTTCAACGACATCCACGGCGACGAGGGCAACATCTTCCCCGACCAGTCGGTCTTCCTCGCCGAGTACGCGAAGGTCGGCGGCACCAACGGCATCGTGCTGCTGCCGGGCAGCGTCGCCGAGGTCACCACCGAGGGCACCACCACCACGCACCCGGTCCCGGTGGAGGAGTACTTCGCGAACAAGACCGCGCACCTGGAGGAGATGCGGGAGCGTAAGCGCCCGATCATCGAGGCGGAGAAGGCGTCCTGGCGGCACCCGGAGATCGACGTGCTGGCCGAGATGAAGCGCCGCATCGAGCCGCTGCTGGACGAGTCGATCTACCTCGCCAAGGGCGTCGGTGGGCCGGTCCGCTTCGACCTGGTGGGCTACGACGGGGAGAGCGTCGAATCGATCGTGGTGGACTTCCCCGGCAAGGAGGTCCGGCCGTACGCGGACGAGAAGGTCCGCTACCGCTTCCGCACCGAGCGGGCGCTGATCGAGCACCTGTTCCACATCGGCGAGGTGGACTGGGTCAACTCGCTCTTCCTGTCCTGCCGCTTCTCGGCGGCCCGGATCGGCCAGTACAACGAGTTCGTCTACGCCTTCTTCAAGTGCCTGTCGAGTGAGCGCCTCCAGTACGCCGAGGGCTGGTACGACGAGCACGAGCGGGCCGTCGACGCCGAGGACATCACCATCGGGGACTGGGTCGTGCAGCGCCGCTGCCCGCACCTCAAGGCGGACCTGAGCCGGTTCGGCATCGTCGAGGGCGACCAGCTCACCTGCCAGCTGCACGGCTGGCGGTTCGACCTGCCCAGCGGCCGTTGCCTGACCAGCGTCGGGCACAAGGTCCGCGCCCACCGGGCCGACGAGCAGGCCCCCGCCCCGGCGGGCGAGGCGCTCAGCTGACGGTCGGCTCGGGGCGGCGAGCGTGACGGGGCGTCCGGACGAGGGCGGGACGGAGTACCGGTACGGGCCCGGGCGGGAGATGAACCGGGACGCGTCCCGCGTGGAGACCTTCAGCGACGGGATCTTCGCGGTCGTGGTGACCGTGATGGCCGTCGAACTGCTCCAGAACGGCCCCGCCCGGGCCACCGGCGAGGAGGTGCCGGACGCGCTCCTCAACGCCTGGCCGTCGTACCTGGCCTATGTGATCACCTTCGGGATCGCCGGCCAGATCTGGCTCGGGCACCACAACATGTGGCGGTACGTGGTCCGGGTGGACCAGCCGCTGCTCGTGTTCAACCTGCTCCAGTTGCTCTTCGTCGCGACGATCCCGTTCACCGCGGACCTGCTCGCGGACAACCTGCGTGCTGCCCCCACGGAACAGCGGCTGACCGCCGCCCTCTACGTCGGCACCGTGCTCGGCGAGGCCCTCTTCTTCAACCTGAGCTGGTGGTGGGCTCGCCGGCGGCGGCTGCTCCATCCCGACCTGGATCCCCGACTCGCCCGGGCGGTCTCGCGACGGTTACTGCTGCGCCCGGTGCTCTACCTTGTCGCCTTCGCCGCCGTCTTCATCGAGCCGATCCTCAGCCTCGTCCTCTACCTCGTGCTCGTCGGCCTCTCCCTCATCCGCCGCCCCGGCGACCTGCCGAGCTCGGCGGTCTGGGAACGGCGTTAAGAGGGGACCCTTCCTCTACCGCAGGCGTAAACGAGGGGCCCTTCCTTACCGGCCCAGGTCGGCGAGGATGCGCCGGGCGGCGTTGTGACCGGCGGCGCCGATCACGCTGCCCGCCGGGTGGCAGCCGGCGCTGCCCGCGTACACGCCGTCGACCCCGGTCGCGTACGGCATGCGGTCGGTGAACGAGACGGTGTTGTCGACGTGGTGGATGTGCCCGCCGGTGATGCCGAAGTGCGCCTCGATACCGGGTGGTGGCAGCGGCACCGCGTCGGCGATCAGGTCGCCGGTCCCCGGGGCGTACCGCTCGCAGATGGCGATCAGCTTGTCCACGTACCCGGGCAGGGCCTCGTCCCACGTCGTGCCGGCCGGCGCGTACGGCACGGACTGCACGAACAGCGCCGACGAGTGGTGTCCGGCGGGGTCGGACAGCGACGGGTCGACGGTGGTGTGCAGGTACCACTCGATCGTCGGCTCCTCGGGCAGCCGCCCGGCCTGCACGTCGGCCCACATCGCGCGCAGCGCCGCCATCGGCGAGCCGCCGCCCGAGCCGACCAGGGACGCGGAGCCGGGCAGCAAGTGGATCGTCGAGCCGAACGGGCTCGGGGCGTCGGCGGGCTGGCAGGAGAAGCGCGGCAGGCCGGTCAGCGCCAGGTTGAGCTTCAGCGTGGTGCCGGGGCGGCGGACCGCCGCCATCCGTTCGCCCAGGGGGGCCGGTAGCGCGCCGTCGGGCAGCAGCTCCATCAGCCGGTACGGGTCGCAGGCCCCGAGCACCACCTCGGCGGACACCTGCCGGCCGTCGGCCAGCACGACGCCGCCGGCCGCGCCGCCGTCCAGGGTGATCGCCTCGACCGGCGTACCGCTGAGGATCCGCGCGCCGGCGGCCCGGGCGGCGTCGGCGAAGGTGCCCGACACCGTGCCCATGCCGCCCCTGGCGATCATCCAGGTGCCGTCGGCGCCAGGCAGGCGGCACATGTTGTGCACCAGGAAGTTGTGCCCGGTGCCCGGGTCGTCGGGGCCGGCGTTGAGGCCGGAGAGGCCGTCGGTGACCGCGTACATGCTGACCAGCAGTTCGGAGCGGAACTCGAAGCGGGCCAGGTGGTCGGCGACCGACCCGCGGACCAGGTCGACGAAGACCTGCCGCAGCGCGGGTCGCACGTACCGCTCGGCGGTCTCCTCCACCGGCAGCGGCTCCGACAGCCAGGCGGGCGCGAGGTCCTCGCGGAGGGCGGCCAGCTCGGCCTGGAGCGCGTCGTCGGCGGCCACGTCGGCGGGGGAGAAGAACTCCGCGAGCTGGCGTCGGGTCGTGGCGTGGTCGCTGCCCATCAGCAGGTACGGCGACCCGAGGCCGCCCGGGGTGGGCAGGAAGTAGTGCGGGTCCCGCCGCAGCACCGGGATCGTCACGTCGAGCGTGGCGAGCAGTTCGGGCGGCATGAGGCCGAGCAGGTACGAACCGGTGGAGTGGCGCAGCTCGGGGACCTTCGGGAACGGGTTCTCGGTGCGCGTCGCTCCGCCGATCACCTCGGCCGCCTCCAGCACCAGCACGTCCAACCCGGCGCGCGCGAGCATGATCGCGGACACCAGCCCGTTGTGCCCCGCACCGACAACGACGACATCAACCCGCTCCGGCAGCCCCTGCTCACCCATGCCGCTGAACCTAACCCCTCCCCGCCCCCGGGTCACTCCCCGCGGTGGAAGGTCTGGGGCGGGTGGGGTCGAGTTGGGTGGCGAAGGTGGTGAGTTCCAGTTCGAAGAGGTGTTCGGGGTCGGTCATCGCCCAACTGATCTGGTCGAAGACCTCCATGGCGATGAGGCCGTAGATGCGGGTCCAGCCGGACAGGAACGCCCAGGCCACCTCCATCGGCACCGCACCGTGGCTCTGGCGCAGCGGTTCCAGTCGACCGCCCAGGTGTCGTTCGAGGACCTCGGCCGGGGGCGTGGGGAACGGGGAGCGGTGCCACAGCTCGACCAGCGGCTGCACGAAGACCGCGCCGAAGCGGGCGCCGGGGTGGTCTTCGTGGGTGCAGTCGGCGACGAAGGTGGTCACGCCGGGCACCGGCGCGCCGAAGATCAGCCCGAACTCGGCGGGATGCGTCACCGACCAGGCCCGGAACGCGCGCGACATGGCGAGCAGTTGGGCCACCTCGTCCTCGCCGGCGCCGTCCCGGGCCGCCTCCAGGAGGGCGGTCAACTCCTCGTACAGGTCGCCGGCCAGCGCGCCGACCAGGGCCTCGAGGCTCGGGAAGTACCGGTAGATGGCCGGGGCGGTCATGCCCATGTCGCGGGCGATGGCGCGCAGCGAAACCGCCTCCACGCCGCCGTCGACCAGCAGCCGCCGGGCGCCACCCTTGATCTCGGCGACGGTCGCCGTACGCAGGCGCTCCCGGCGGGACGGTGCGGTCATCCGGCGAACCCCCTTGACTGGAGCTAACGCCGTTGCAATAGTTAACGGCGTTCACTCAAATGAGCGATGGTTACAGCTTAGCCGTCGGTGGAGGGGGAAGCGAATGTTCGCCTGGTGGGGACGGGTGGTGGTGCGGTTCCGCTGGGCGGTGCTGGCCGCCGCCCTGGTGCTGGTCGCGGTCGGGGCGACCTGGGGGGCCGGCGTCTTCGGCCAGCTGACCGGGGGCGGTTTCGACGACCCGGCGAGCGAGTCCAGCCGTGCCGTCGAGCGGATCACCGCCGAGCTGGGTCCGCAGGGCGCGGACCTGGTCGTGCTCTGGTCCAGCGACGCGACGACCGTGGACCAGCCGGCCTTCCGGGACCCGGTCGCCGCGACCGTCGCCGGGCTGCGCGGGCGGGCCGAGGTGACCAGCGTCGTCAGCTGGTACGACACACCGGCCCCCGGTCTGGTCTCGACCGACCGCCGGGCCACCTACGCGGCGGTCCAGCTCCGCGCCTCCGACGAGGACGGCAAGGCCGAGGCGTACGAGGCGTTGCGCCCGGCCCTCGACGCGCCCGGCCTGCGGACCGAGGTCGGCGGCACGGTGGCGTTCCTCCACGAGGCGAACACCCGCACCACCGAGGACATCACCCGGGCGGAGATCCTCTCCATGCCGGTGCTGCTGGTGCTGCTCGTGCTGATCTTCGGGGGCCTCGTCGCGGCGGCGACCCCGCTGCTGGTCGGCGGGTTGGCGATCCTCGGCGCGTTGGTCGCCGTCCGCCTGGTCAACCTCGTCACCGACGTGTCCATCTTCGCCATCAACATCATCACGCTGATCGGGCTCGGCATGGCCGTCGACTACGCCCTGTTCGTCGTCAGCCGCTTCCGCGAGGAACTGGCGGCCGGCCACGACACCGCCGCCGCGATCCGCCGGACCATGGCCACCGCCGGTCGTACCGTCCTCGTCTCCGGCCTCACCATCGCGCTCGCCATGGGCAGCCTGCTGATCTTCCCGCAGGCGTTCCTGCGCTCGATGGGCCTGGGCGGGATGGCCGCCGTCCTGGTTGCCATGCTCGCGGCGCTCACCGTGCTGCCGGCCCTGCTGGCGGTGCTCGGCAGGAGGATCGACGCTGTCCGCGTACCGATGCCGTGGCGGCGTGGTGCGCGGGGTGGGCGGCCGGCGGCGGGGGAGACCGGCGGCGCCTGGGCCCGGATCGCGCGGAGCGTGATGCGGCGTCCGGTGCGCTACCTGGTCGGGGTCGTGCTCCTGCTCGGGCTGCTGGCGGTGCCGTCGCTGCGGATGGAGTTCGGCGGCTTCGACGAGCGGGTGCTGCCGGCGGACGCCGCGCCCCGGGTGGTCTCCGAGCGGATCGCCGACGAGTTCCCCGGCGGCACGGTCGCCCCGATCGACGTCCTGGTGTCCGGTGCCGACCCGACGCGGGTCCAGGGGTTCGCCGACCGGATCGCCGCGGTCCCGGGCGTCACCGGCGTGCGGGTGGTGGCCAACCGCGACGCCTCGACGCTGCTGACCGTGGGCTATCCGGGCGAGCCGACCGGCGACGTGGCCCAGGACATCGTCCGCGCGGTGCGCGCGCTGCCCGCACCGGACGGGTCTGAGGTGCTCGTCGGGGGTCGGCCCGCCGCCGACCGGGACCTGCTGGACAGCCTCGGCGACCGGTTGCCCTGGATGGCCCTGCTGATGGCCGCCGCGACGCTGGTGCTGCTCTTCCTCGCGTTCGGTTCGGTGGTGCTGCCGGTCAAGGCGGTGCTGATGAACGTGATCTCGATCGGCGCGTCGTTCGGCGTGGTGGTCTGGATCTTCCAGGACGGGAACTTCGCCGACCTGCTCGGCTTCACCGCGACCGGCTTCATCGAGCCCAGCAACCCGATCCTCATGCTGGCCCTGCTGTTCGGTCTGGCCACCGACTACGAGGTGTTCCTGCTGTCCCGGGTCCGCGAGGAGTGGGACCGCACCGGCGACAACACCGCCGCGGTGACTGCCGGCCTCCAGGCCACCGGTCGGATCATCACCGCCGCCGCGCTGCTGCTGATCATCGTGGTGGCCGGCTTCGCCACCGGCTCGATGTCGTACATCAAGCTGATCGGCGTGGGCATGATCGTGGCGATCGTGGTGGACGCGACGCTGGTCCGGGCGCTGCTCGTGCCGGCGACGATGCGGCTGCTCGGCCGGTGGAACTGGTGGGCGCCGGGGCCGCTGGGCCGGGTCTACCGCCGGTACGGCATCCGCGAGACCACCGAACCCGAGCCGGCCCCCCGCCACCCCGCGTCCCTCTTAGCGCGTTGATCAAGAGGTTTGCGTCAGGCGGCGTGCTGCCTCTGACGCAAACCTCTTGATCAACCTTCGGTGGCGGAGGGCGGGGCGGGAGTGGCGCGGGCGGCGCGCCAGCGGGACAGGGCCAGGGTGGCGGAGTAGCCGGCCAGGACGATCACGTGGAACAGGTACAGCCAGAGCAGCACCGCCACCCCCGCCCCGATCTCGGTGAAGCCGCCGAACGGCACCCCCAGGTCGATCGGCAGCGACGCGAACAGCACGAAGCCGTGCAGGAAGCCGGACAGGTTCGCGGCCGTGAACGACCCCACGCCCAGGGTCGACAGCCAGTCCGGCGAGGCCGGCCCGACCACCCGGAACACCCACAGCAGCACCGGGGTGAGCACCAGCCACACCCCCAGGAACGACAGCACCACCCCGAGCGCGCCGATCCAGCCGCCCTGACGAACCAGCCCGGTCGTGGTGGGCAGCGCCAGCAGGATCGAGAACAGCAGCGCCGGGGCGGGTGCCAGGAGCGGGAGCAGCAGCAACCGGCCCCGCCAGCCCACCAGCGACTCGTCGCTGCGCGGCAGGGCCACCGAGACGAACGCCCGGCGCAGCCCCTCGCCGTACAGCGACGCCGGCAGCAGCGACGCCAACGCCAGCAGCGGGGTCAACCCCACCCCGGCCTCGACCAGGGCGGCCACCGCGTGGGGCGCACCGATCGCGTCCGGCAGCGTGTCCACCGCGTACGACGTGAGCCGGCGGACCCGGTCCCCGCCCGCCACCAGCGCGGTCAGCCAGATCGCCAGCAGCGCCACCGGCACCACGGCGATCGCCGCGTAGAAGGTGATCGCGGCGGCGTGCAGCGACAGGTCCCGTCCGCGTACCGGACGGAACGCGGCACTGGTGATCCGCTTCGTCCGCTGCCATCCGCTGCCCACCGCGTTCCTGTTCCCCCTCCCGTCGCCGGCCACTCATTAAGATCGCCCGCCATGACCGTAGTCACCACCGAACGCCTCGTGATCCGTGACTGGACCGATACTCCCGCCGACCTGGAGCGGATCTACGCCATCTATTCCCGGCCGGAGGTCATGCGCTGGCTGGGCGGCGGCGCGGGGCGGCTGACCGACCCGGCCGAGGCCGCCGAGCGGCTGAATTCGTGGCGCGAGCGGTACGCGCCGTACGCCGGCCGTTACGGCATCTGGGCGGTCGAGGTGCGCGACGGCGGGCCGGTCGTGGGGAGCGTGCTGGTGAAGCCCCTGCCCGGCGGCGACGGCGTGACATTCACGGAGGACATCGAGGTCGGGTGGCACCTGCACCCGGACTCCTGGGGACACGGGTACGCCACCGAGGCGGCGCGTGCGGTTCTCCACCGGGCGTTCGCCGCCGGCGATTCACGGGTGTACGCGGTGGTCGCGCCCGGCAACGAGGCGTCGATGGCGGTGTGCCGGCGGCTCGGGATGACGCACCTCGGCCGGCGCACCGACTGGTACGGCGGCACGGAGGTGGAGACCTTCGCCCTGGACGCGCCCCCTCGGGCATGACCCACTCGTCGTCATTGATGTCGGCCTGACGACCTGACCCGGACACCCCGACGTCAGGGATGTCGAGTCGATCATGTCGGGAGCGGAAGCAGCGCCGGAAGCACCACACACCGAGGACTGAGGCTCCCGGCGGGCGTTCAGGACGCTGGGGAAGAATGGCCGCGTGACTTCTCCCCGGGACCTCGTCCTGCTCGGTTCCACCGGCTCCATCGGTACCCAGGCCATCGACATCGTGCGCCGCAACCCGGACCGGTTCCGGGTGGTGGCGCTCGGTGCCGGCGGCGGCAACGTCGAGCTGCTCGCCGCCCAGGCCCTCGAACTCGGCGTGGAGGCGGTCGGCGTGGCGAAGGCGTCCGCCGCGCAGGACCTGCAGCTCGCCTTCTACGCGGAGGCGAGCCGGCGCGGCTGGGCCACCGGCGACTTCAAGCTTCCCAAGATCGTGGCCGGGCCGGACGCGATGACCGAGTTGGCGCAGTGGCCCTGTGACGTCGTCCTCAACGGGGTGGTCGGCTCGCTCGGGCTCGCGCCGACGCTGGCGGCGCTGCGCGCCGGTCGTACGCTCGCGCTCGCCAACAAGGAGTCGCTCGTCGCCGGCGGCCCACTGGTCCGGGCGGCGGTGACGCGGCCGGGGCAGATCGTCCCGGTGGACTCGGAGCACTCGGCGCTGGCCCAGTGCCTGCGCTCGGGCTCGCGGGCCGAGGTGCGGCGGTTGGTCGTCACCGCCAGCGGCGGGCCGTTCCGGGGGAAGCGGCGGGACGAGTTGACCCAGGTCACACCCGAGCAGGCGCTCGCGCACCCGACGTGGAACATGGGCCCGGTCGTCACGATCAACTCCGCGACCATGGTCAACAAGGCGCTGGAGGTGATCGAGGCGCACGAGCTGTTCGACGTGCCGTACGTCGACATCACCGTGATGGTGCACCCGCAGTCGGTGATCCACTCGATGGTCGAGTTCGTCGACGGCTCCACCATCGCCCAGGCCAGCCCACCGGACATGCGCCTGCCGATCGCGCTCGGCATCGGTTGGCCGGACCGGGTGGCCGACGCCGCCTCGGCGGTGGACTGGACGAAGGCCCACACCTGGGAGTTCGCGCCCCTGGACGACGAGGCGTTCCCGGCCGTCGCGCTGGCCAAGGCGGCCGGCGAGGCGGGCCGGTGCCGGCCGGCGATCTACAACGCGGCGAACGAGGAGTGCGTGGCGGCGTTCGTGGCGGGGCGGCTGCCCTTTCTGGGCATCGTCGACACCCTCCAGCGCGTGGTGGAGGACGCTCCCGACTTCGCCGAACCAGGTACCGTCGAGGACGTGCTCGCGGCGGAGTCGTGGGCGCGCGCGCACGCTCAGGAGATCATCGCGGGTTCGGTGGAAGGAGCTTGATGGCATACCTGCTCGGGGTGACGCTCTTCGCCCTCGCGATCCTCATCTCGGTGAGCCTGCACGAGGCGGGGCACATGCTCACCGCGAAGGCCTTCGGCATGAAGGTCACCCGCTACTTCGTCGGCTTCGGCCCGACCCTGTGGTCGTTCAGGCGGGGCGAGACGGAGTACGGCGTCAAGGGCATCCCGCTCGGCGGCTTCTGCAAGATCGTCGGAATGACGCCGCAGGACGACGACGTCGACCCGGCCGACGAGCCCCGGGCGATGTGGCGCTACCCGGTCTGGAAGCGGACGATCGTGATGTCCGCGGGCTCGGTGACCCACTTCATCCTCGCCGTGGGCGCCCTGTGGATCATCGCGATCACCGCCGGCCTGCCGAATCCGAACTTCCCCAGCACCGAGGCGGAGATCCGCCAGGAGCCGGCGGTCATCCAGCTCTCCGAGTGCGTGGTCCCGGAGAACGCGGTGCGCGAGTGCACCGCCGCCGACGCGGCCAGCCCGGCCGCCCAGGCGCAGCTGCGCGACGGCGACCGGATCACCTCGGTCAACGGCACGCCGATCGCGAACTACGGCGAGCTGCTCACCACCCTGCGCTCGCTCAAGCCGGGCGACACCGCGCAGATCGCGTACGTCCGCGACGGCCAGTCGGCCAAGACCAGCACGGTGCTCGCGCAGACCCAGCGCCCGCCGCTGGACGACCCCAAGGGCGCCGTCACGGCGGTCGCCGCGCTCGGCGTCGGCCTGGTTCCGAGCACACCCACCCGGATCGAGTACGGCCCGGTCGCCGCCGTCGGCGCCACCGCCGACTTCACCGGCGACATGGCGGTCAACACGTACGAGGCGCTGAAGCGCATCCCGCAGAAGATCCCCGCCCTGTGGACCGCCATCACCGGCGGCGAGCGGGACATCGATACCCCGATCAGCGTGGTCGGCGCCAGCCGGCTCGGCGGCGAGGCCGTCGAGAACGAGGCCTGGCTGCTGTTCTTCATGCTCTTCGTCTCGCTGAACTTCTTCATCGGCGTGTTCAACCTGCTGCCGCTGCTCCCACTGGACGGCGGCCACATCGCCATCGCCTGGTTCGAGCGGGCCCGCTCCTGGCTCTACGCCCGGCTGCGCCGCCCCGACCCGGGGCGCGTCGACTACCTCAAGCTCATGCCCTTCACGTACGCGGTGATCCTGATCGGTGGCGCGTTCACGCTGCTGACCATCACCGCGGACGTCGTCAACCCCATCACGCTCTTCTCAAGGTGAGTGCCTGAAGTGACCGCTGTCAGTCTCGGTATCCCCGCCGTACCGCCCCCGCCGCTCGCGCCGCGCCGGGCGAGCCGCCAGATCATGGTCGGCTCGGTGCCGGTCGGCGGCGGCGCGCCGGTCTCCGTGCAGTCCATGACCACGACCCTCACCTCCGACGTCAACGCGACGCTCCAGCAGATCGCCGAGTTGACCGCGTCCGGCTGCCAGATCGTCCGGGTCGCCGTACCCAGCCAGGACGACGTGGAGGCGCTGCCGGCGATCGCGAAGAAGTCGCAGATCCCGGTCATCGCCGACATCCACTTCCAGCCGAAGTACGTCTTCGCCGCCATCGACGCGGGCTGCGCCGCCGTCCGGGTCAACCCGGGCAACATCCGGCAGTTCGACGACAAGGTCAAGGAGATCGCCAAGGCCGCCGGCGACGCGGGCGTGCCGATCCGCATCGGCGTCAACGCCGGCTCGCTGGACAAGCGGCTGCTCGCCAAGTACGGCAAGGCCACCGCCGAGGCGCTGGTCGAGTCGGCGCTGTGGGAGTGCTCGCTGTTCGAGGAGCACGGCTTCCGCGACATCAAGATCTCCGTGAAGCACAACGACCCGGTCGTGATGATCCGGGCGTACCGCCAGCTCGCCGCGCAGTGCGACTACCCGCTGCACCTGGGCGTCACCGAGGCCGGTCCCGCCTTCCAGGGCACCATCAAGTCGGCGGTCGCGTTCGGTGCGCTGCTGGCCGAGGGGATCGGCGACACCATCCGCGTCTCCCTCTCCGCCCCGCCGGTGGAGGAGATCAAGGTCGGCAACCAGATCCTGGAGTCGCTCGGCCTGCGGGAGCGCGGCCTGGAGATCGTCTCCTGCCCGTCCTGCGGCCGGGCCCAGGTGGACGTGTACAAGCTCGCCGAGGAGGTCACCGCCGGCCTCGAGGGGCTGCCGGTGCCGCTGCGCGTCGCCGTCATGGGCTGCGTCGTGAACGGCCCGGGCGAGGCCCGCGAGGCCGACCTCGGCGTCGCCTCCGGCAACGGCAAGGGCCAGATCTTCGTCAAGGGCCAGGTCGTCAAGACCGTCCCCGAGGCGCAGATCGTCGAGACGCTGATCGAGGAGGCGCTGCGGATCGCCGACGAGATGGGCGCCGAGATCCCTGAGGAGCTGCGGGACATGCTCCCCGGCGCCACCGTCACCGTGCACTGACCCACCACGCCGTCGTGCGTCGGCCCCGACCGCCCCTTCCGGCGGTCGGGGCCTTTCTCGACGTACGCACGGGGCAAAAACCGTACGTACGTTTTGTTAGACTGCCGTGGTGCGACTTCTCCCCGAACCCGGCGCGATCCGGGTCCTGACCATCGGCACGCTGGTCCGCACCGTCGGGCGTGGCCTGTGGCTCGTCGCCAGCGCGCTCTTCCTGACCCGGTCGGTCGGCCTCACCCCGACCGAAGTGGGGATCGGTCTCACGTTGACCGCGCTGGTCGGGGTGGTGGCCAGCGCCCCGACCGGCTACCTGGCCGACCGGCTCGGCCCCCGGGGCACCGCCATCGGCGCGCTCGCCGCCTCGGGCGGGC
>NZ_JBFAMU010000038.1:0-21555 GCF_040656655.1 Micromonospora sp. NPDC049799 | reverse complement strand
GACTCGCACCGGCCGCCGCGCTCAGGAGCGCCGCCGCCTCGGCGGCGGCCGGTCGACGGCCCGGGTCCTTGTCGAGGCACCGTCGGCACAGGTCGGCGACCTCACCCGGCAGGTCGACGAGCGCGGGCAGTGCGGCGGGTTCCTGGTAGCGGTGGGCCGCGAGCATCTGGGTCGTCGTGGAGGCCCGCCAGGGGAGCTGCCCCGCCAGGGTGCGGTACAGCAGCAGGCCCAACGCGTACACGTCGGTGGCCGGCCGGACCAGGCCCGTCTCCAGCCGCTCCGGCGCGAGGTACGCCGGCGTCCCGAGCAACTGCCCGGCCGCGCGGTCGTTCTCCCCCGAGGTGGCCGAGATGCCGAAGTCGACCAGCTTCACCCCGGAGCCGGCCACCACCACGTTGCCCGGCTTGACGTCGCGGTGCACCACCCCGCGCTCGTGTGCGGCGGCCAGCGCTGCGGCCACCTGCGCGGAGATCAGCACCGCCACCCGCCAGGGCAGCGGCCCGCCGGTGAGCAACTGCGACAGTGTCCGGCCCTCGATGAGCTCCATCACCACGTACGGCAGCGGGCGTCCCTCGGGACCGGCCGCCTCGGCGTAGTCGTACACCTCGACGATGTTCGGGTGGCGCAGGCGGGCGGCCGCGCGAGCCTCGGACCGCACACGGTCGAGCAGCAGCGGATCGTCGGCCAGGTCCGGCGACAGCACCTTGACCGCGACGTCCCGCTCGAGCACCTCGTCGTGGGCACGCCAGACCACCGACATGCCGCCGGCACCGAGCCGGTCCCGCAGTCGGTAGCGACCGTCCATCAGGTCCCCGGTGTTCATCACCGGCAACCATGCCCAGCCGACCGGGGGAGAAAACGTCGACCCTGGACGGCACCGCGCACGGGATCAGCGGGCGGGAAGCGCCTGCGCCAGTTGCGTCGCGCCCGCCACGAGGGCCGCGTAGCCGTCCTCGCCGACCTTGCCCTCCCGGCGAAGCTCGACCAGCTTCGCGGCGAACTCGCGCAGCTTCTCCCGCGCCCCGTTCACGTCGCCGTCGGCGATGTTCTGCTCCACACCCTGCAGGCGTTTGCGCAGCTCACGACCGGCACCGCGGTGCACCTGATCCTGCCGGACGAGAGTGTCCAGCGTCGACCGCAGCTGCGCGACGAGGTCGGCGGGACGCACCCGGCGGGGCGGTGACGGTGCGGCCGTGGGTGTGCTCGACGGCGTCGGGGACGCGGACGGCTCCTCGGGCACCGGCTCCTCGGCCACCAGGGGCGTCCCGGTGTCGACCGGGGTGGCGAAGGCGGCTCCACGGCCCGGCCCGTCCGCGCCGTCGTCACCGGAAAGGGCGACCATCAGCCCGGCGACGACGACCACGACGGCTGCGGCCGCCACGGCGATCCACATCGTCCGGCTACCGTCGTCGGCGGCACGGTGCCGGCTCCGGCCGGCGGCCACCGGCGGAGTTGCCGCCGCCGTACGCACGGTCGGCTCAGGGTCGGACGAGGCGAGCACGCCGACATCATGCCAGAGCACGCACGTCGCGACCGGCCGGCGGGAGCCGGCTGGTCAGGGGCGTCAGCCGGTCAGTCGCAGGGCGAGGACCGCGAGGTCGTCGGCCTGGGGGCCGCGCTGGTAGGCCGCCACCTCCTCGCGGATCCGGCCGACTACCAGGCTCGGGTCGCCGCCGGGCAGGTCCTGCAGCAGGCTGACGAGGCGTTCCTGACCGAAGAGGCCCTCCGGGCCGCGTGCCTCGATGACGCCGTCGGTGTAGAGGACCAGGGTGTCGCCGGGGCACAGGTCAACGGTGCGCTGGCCGAGTCGGACCTCCGGGAAGGCGCCGAGGATGACGCCGCGAACGGAGATCACGTCGACGTGCCCGTCGGCACGGCGGACCAGGGCTGGCGGGTGCCCGCCGGACGCGAGGTCCAGGGTTGCGGCACCCTCCCGGAGGCGCAGCCGGGCACAGGCGACGGTGACGAACCGGTCCACGTCCGGGTCGGCGGTGAGCCGCTCGTGCAACGCGCGCAGGGCCTCCGCCGGTGGGGCCTGCGCCGCGGTGATGCGCAGCGTGTGCCGGGCGAGCCCGGTGACCGAGGCGGCGTTGACGCCACGGCCCGCGACGTCGCCGATGACGGCCACCCACTCGGCGTCGGTTTCGGCACGGACCGGGAAGACGTCGTAGAAGTCACCACCCACCTCCGCCGCGTCGCCGGTCACGTACGCGGCGGCGATGTCGACGCCCGGGACGTGCGGCAGCCGGGTGGGCAGCAGGCTGCGTTGCAGGCGTACGGCGGTTTCGTGCTCGCGCTGGTAGAGCTGGGCGCGGGCCAGCGCCTGCCCGGCGAGACCCGCGACGGCGGTGAGGACGTCCCGGTGCTCGACCTCGAAGGGCTGCTCCCGGTGGAAGGCGAAGGTCAGCACTCCCGCGGCGGTGCCGCGGCCCCGCAACGGGATGACGGCGATGGCGTGGTCTCCCGTCTGGTCGCGCGTCGCGGCGAGGTCCGGGTACCGGGAGATCAGGGCCTGCGGGTCAGGGAAGAAGATCGGTCGACCCGTACGAAGTGCCTCGGCGACGGGGTGGTCGGCGTCGCGGTCGACGCCGACCCAGCGCGCCGGCGGCTCACCGCTGGCCGCCGTGCTGGGCACGAAGTCGATGCGGGTGCCGCGCTCGTCGAGCAGGGCCACCCCGGCCACGTCCGCGCCGGCGGCCCGGACACCGGTGGAGACGACGGCCTCGACCACGTCGTCGACGGTGAGGGCCTGCGCGAGCGCCGCGGTGAAGCGTTGCAGCCGGCGGGCCCTCTGTTCACCGCGTCGGCGGGCGGTGACGTCGGTGACGAGGATCGCCAGCGCGGCGATCTCCCCGGACGCCCCGGGCACGGCGAAGTAGCTGCTCAGCCAGCTCCTGTCGGCGTACGACATCTCCATGTCGCGGACCGTCCGGCCGGTGGCGGCGACCTCGTTCAGGACGCCTTCGAGCAGATCGGCCACCTGGGGCAGGACCTCGCGGAGCCGGCGGCCGAGGTGCGCGGCGACCGGCTTCTCGTTCCAGGCGGCGAGGATCGGGTTGATCCGCAGGTAGCGCAGCTCGGTGTCGAGGACGGCGATGCCGACGGGCGCATTGTCGATCAGGGTGTCGAGAACCGCCAGGCTGGTGGCCCGGTCGGCCGCCAGTTCGCCCACCCCCACGGGGGCGTCGGGGCTGTCGACCTCGTCGAAGATGACCGCCACCGAGGTCGGTGCCGCGGCGGCGGCCCCGTAGACGGGGTAGTAGCTGCCGCGCCAGCGGCGTGCGCCCGGACGGGCCGGGGTGGGGCCGACGATGTCGACGTCGACGGCCGGCTCGCCGGTGGCCAGGACGCGCCGGACGACCGCCCCGATCGACGCCGGGATGCCCGGCAGGAGGTCGGCGACCCGACGTCCGACGTGCTCGGCAGGCGTGCGGCCGTTGATGTCCGCCGCACGCTTGTTGACCAGGACGAACCGCAGGTCGGCATCGAGCACGCTGACCGCTACCGGCAGGTGCACCAGCACCGTCTCCAGCAGGGCCAGGTCGATCCCCCGGGAGCTGCCAACGGTGGCCGGGGACCGCCGCGGCGGGGCGTCGGGCAGCTGGGGTCGCATCGCCTGCTCCGGTACCACCGCACCCCCTTCACCCGACTGGCGGGTGGGTCCGACCCTGCGCCTGAACGTACCTGTCTACCGGGCGCGCGGCGAGCCGTGCGCCACACCTTCCCGAAGGAGGGCGTGGGCGGACCGCCGGGTGCTTGCCGTCGAGCAAAGGTCGCGCCCTCCCGAAAACCCCGTAACCTGCGGACATGAGCGATGAGGGGCAGTCGGAGCCGAGTCGCCCGTACCGTCCTCCGCTGTCCGGCCCGCGCGACCCGATCCTGCTGGCCCGGACGTTCACCGCCGCGACGGTGACCGGGCTGCGCCACCTGCTCGCCGTCCGCGTCGCAGCCGCCGGACTCGCCGGCGAGCCGGCGGACGACTTCGTCCTCGCCGTGCACGAACTGGTCACCAACGCGGTACGGCACGGCGGCGGGACCGGCCATCTCCAGCTCGTCCGGCGCGGCGACGTCATCCACTGCACGGTGACCGACCACGGCACCGGTCAGGACGGGTTGTCCGTCGACCTTCCGGAGACCAACGTGCCCGGAGGGCGCGGCCTCTGGCTGGCCCACCACCTGACCGGGACCCTGGTCCTCCAGCGCCAGCCCGGCGGTCTGGCCGCCACGGTCACCGTCCACCTGTCCGGCCCCGTCGGTCCGGCTCCCCGCTCGCCCCGAGGGTGACCTGAGGATCGCCGGCGTGGCACGCGGAAGGGCCCGCGCGCCGCGGCCCTTCCGGCCGGGTCCGTACGGTCGTTCGACCGACCACCGGGCGGCGGCGGGCTTGGGTGACTCCCGCACCGGGTACAGACCGGGTCATGGCCAGAATCAGCACCTCACCGCCCCCGCCGCAGGCCACCGAGTTGCGACGGTGGACGCTGTCGGACGCCGCGCAGCTGCGTGGTCTCCGCGCCTCCCTGCACGAGGAGCTGACCGGGAACGTGCTCGCCGAGGGGGCCTCCCTCGGCGAGGTGCCCGAGGTGATGGTGCTGATCGCGACCGAACTGTCCACCAATGCGCTGCGGCACGGCATCCCGCCCACCATCGTCCGGCTGCTGGCCACCGACGACTGCCTGATCCTGGACGTGGCCGACCACGACCTGACCCACATGCCGGACCTCGACGAGGTCCAACCGGCCGACCCCGGGGGGCGTGGCCTCCAGATCGCCCGGGCGGTCTCCCTCGACGTCGGCTGGTACGCCACGGACGACACCAAGAACATCTGGGCCTCGTTCCCCCGGGCCTGAGCGGCCGCCGGCGCGGGTGCCTGGTCGCGGGCGACCTATGCTGGACGGCGTGAGGAGCCCCCGGACCGGCGAGCGAGCGCGCCGCCACGTCTGCTGGGCGTACGACGACCTGGAGTCCTTCGCCGTCGAGGCGGAGCGCTACCTCCTCGACGGCCTGGCCTCCGGTGCGCAGGTCTGGTACGTGACGGCCCGCCCCGACGACGCGGTGAGCACGCACCTGCGTCGTCTGCCCGCCTTCGCCGACGCCCTCGCCCGGGGTGCGGCCGAGGTCGTCCCGCTGGCCTCGACCTACACCTCCGGCGGGGTCGTCACGCCGGCCGCCCAGATCGCCGCGTACGCCGACGCCACCGCGGCGGCGCTGGCCGCCGGCCACACCGGGCTGCGCGTCGTCGCCGACGCGACCGAACTGGTACGCACTCCGGCGCAGCTCGACGCGTTCTGCCGCTACGAACACCGGATCGACCGCTGGATGCACACCCGGCCGTTCCGGGCGATGTGCGCGTACGACCGGGCGCGGCTCGGTCCGGCGGTCGCGGAGCTCGCGTGCCTGCATCCGGTGGCCAACGTCGACGAGCCGCAGTTCCGCCTGTTCGCCGCCCCGCCCGGCGAGGGTCACGCCGAGGTCGCGGGCGAGGTGGACGCCGACAACCGGCACCTGTTCCGCACCGCGCTGGACCGCGCGGACCTGCACCCCGACGACGGTGAACTGGTACTGCGGGCGGGCGACCTGAGCTTCCTGGACCACCGGGCGCTGGTGACCCTGGACGAGTACGCGCGCCGCCGCGGGGCCACCGCCGTCCTCCGGACGTCCCGGTCCGCCGTCGCCCGTCTGGTCGCCCTCCTGTCCCTGTCGTCGGTGCGGGTCGAGGTGGGGCCGTGAGGACCGGCGCGCCCGCCCAGCACCGGGGCTACTACCACGTGGGCCTCCAGTACGACACCGACGACGAGCTGCTCGCCGTGGTGGTGCCGTTCCTGCTCGGCGGCGTCGAGGCGGGCGAGCCGACCTTCGTGGCGCTGGGCGAGCGCACCGGCGGCCTGGTCCGCGCGGCGCTGCCGGCCGGTTCCGGGGTGCGATTCCTGCCCGGCGGCGAGGTGTACGCCCGACCGGCCGCCGCCATCCGCGCCTACCGTGAGTTGCTGGCCGAGCAGGTGGCGGCCGGTGCGGAACAGATCCGGATCATCGGCGAGCTGCCCACGACCACGTTCGGCGCGACGTGGGACTGGTGGGCCCGGTACGAGTCGGCGATCAACCACGCGTACGACGACTTCCCGCTCTGGAGCATGTGCCCGTACGACACGCGGACCACCCCGGCGGCGGTGCTCGCGGACGTGGCCCGGACCCATCCCCGCTTCGCCACCGCCGACGGCTTGCACGTGCCCAGCGACGGCTGGACCGCGCCGGACACCTTCCTGCGGGAGGCCCGGCCGATCCCGCCGGACCCCATCCAGGAGACGCCTCCGACCGTCGTGCTGGTCGAGCCCACGCCGGCGGAGGCCCGCAGCGCCGTCTACGACGCCGACCGGGGGCAGCTCAAGGAGGACGACGTCGAGGACCTCGTCGTGGCCGTCAGCGAGATCGTCACGAACGCGCTACGGCACGGCCGGTCCCCGGTCCGCCTGCGACTCTGGGCCGGTGACGACCGCATCGTGGTCTCGGTCAGCGACGCCGGCCCCGGCCCGCTGGACCCGTACGCCGGGCTGCTCCCGGCCTCCGACGGCTCACCCGGCGGCCTGGGCCTGTGGATCACCTACCAGTCGTGCAGCCATGTCTCCCTGCACCGGGGTCCCGACGGCTTCACCCTGCGGATGACCGCCGGGAACCCCCACCCGACCCGCTGAACGTCCGGTCCCGGTCGGTCACCGGCGGTTGGCCGGCCGGCGGCTCAGGGCCAGCCCGAGGCCGATCATGCCCAGCCCGAGGAACAGGTGCAGCCAGTTGTCGGCCCCGTTCAGCGGGACGAAGTTGGCGCCGCTCTCATGGTCGATCACCAGACCGTAGAGCCAGAGGACCAGGTAGATGGCACCGCCGCCGACCAGGTAGGTGCGGGCACTGGCGACCGTCCGGGCCAGGGCGAGCCCGGCGACGCCGAACGCCAGGTGCACGAGGTTGTGCAGGATCGACACCTGGAAGAGCCCGAGCAGCTTCGCCTCGGACTCGTGCCCGGCGAACTGCATGGTGTCGTAGTTGCTGGTGATGCCCGGAATGAAGCCGAGGATGCCGACCAGCAGGAAGACCGCCCCGACAACCTGCGCCGCAGTGCGTATCGGGTGCTTCCCGGTGTTCGCGCCAGTCCTGTTCACCATCGCGTCAACCCCTCATCGAAGGACAATTGGCAGCTTCTCTGCCCCGGCGGATCCCCGTGAAACAGGCGATCAACCCCCCGGGGACGGTTCCGCGCGTACCAGGTCGCGAAGAGGGCGGTGGCGAGCAGCAGTTCCGCCACGTCGCCGCCGTACCACATGAGCCGGGCGGCGTCCTGGAGAGCGTGCACGTCCCGGTCGGGGAGGCCGGGCGGCAGGGTGGCGGCGTGGGCGTACAGGTACTTGGCCAGCACCGCGTGACCGGCCGCCGCGCCGAGCAGCGCGCCAGCCCGCACGGCCAGGCCGGGCCGGCGCGGTGCCGGATCCGGTCCGGCCACCGACCAGGCGAAGAGGTAACCGGCGGCCAGGTAGTGCAGGTGGATGCCGTGGTGCAGCGCGGGATGCCGTTCCGCCGTGGCGTACAGCGGGGTGAGCAGCACCAGCGCCAGCCCGCCGGTGGTGAGCAGGGCGGCGCTCACCGGGTGGGCGAGCAGGTGCAGTGGCCGGGCCCGCAGCAGGCGCCCGACGGGGCGCCGCACGGGCGGCACCACCCGCAGCAGCAGGGTCACCGGCGCTCCGAGCGCCAGACCCAGCGGAGCGACCATGCCGAGCAGGAGATGCTGCGCCATGTGCGCCCGGGGGTCACCGGGCGCGCCCGCCAGCGGACCGACAGCCAGGGCGAGCGCCGCGCACCCCGCGAGCCAGGCGGCGGTACGCCCCGGTCGCCAGCCGCGCCGGTCCCGGGACACCGCGAGCAGGTACGCGCCGGCCAGCAGGGCGACCGGGACGAACGCCAGCAGGCCCGGGTCGCCTCCGGAGCCGGCGTGCGCGAGGACCGTCACGGCCGGCCGCCGGGCCGGGGACGGCGACGGGCCCGCCACACCACGGCGGCACCGGCCAGCAGCAGCACGGCGCCGGAGGAGTTCCACACCACGTCGTACGGCAGCAGGTGCACCCCGTACCGGATCTGGTGCAGCCGGAGCACCTTGTGGTCGACGACGCCGTCGAAGAGCTGGAACGCCCCGGCCCCGAGCAGGAACCCGCCCCAGGCGGCCCGGGGCAGCAGCGCGCCCCGACGGCGCAGGTCCGCGAACCAGAAGAACCCGCCGACCAGGGCCAGCAGCTCCGCCGCGTGCAGCAGCCCGTCGGCGAGCAGGCCGACCGACAGCGTGGACCGGTCGTAGAAGTGGTGCCAGCCGAGAAGCTGGTGGAAGACGATCTCGTCCACCGCCGCCATCACGGCGGCACCGATCACCCCCGCCGCCAGCACCGAGCGACGCCACGCCGACCCCGCCATCCCCACCGCCTCACGTCGTGCCCCGTCGCCCGTACCCAGCGCAGGAGGAACCATGCCCTCCGCGCCCACCCCGACCCGGGTGGGACCTGTCACGACCGGACGGGGGGCGGCCGGTTCCGGGGGTACGGTCGGCGGGCGGGCACGGGTTCTCCTGGCACGCCCACACATCAGCGGAAGGGACGCGGCCGTGCCGGACGTCGACGACCTGATCAACGACGCCCTCGCGGCGGTACGCGGCACCGACGTACGCCTCGCGGAGCGGCAGCTCGACCGGCTGATGATCGCCGGCGCCGCGGACGGCGGGGTGGCCGTGGACGCGGCGCTGGTCCGGAGGCTGGTGACCAGGGTCGCGCGGCTGGCCCCACGCGGCGGGCAGCCGGCGGACCTGGCCCGGATCGCCGTCCGCCGGCTCGGCGCCGCGTCCGCCGCGCTGGTGGTGGACGCCCTGGCCGCGCAGCGCCGCGACCTGCCCGACCCGGTCCCGCCGTGGTGGGACGCCCACCTGCGTGACCTGGACGCCCAGGTCTGGTGGGACGACGACGAGCGGCACCTCGCCGCCTGGGCGGGCCGGCACGGCCTGGACCGGTTCACCGCGCTGCGGACGGCGGTGGACGTGCTCGCACTGGTCGAGGGGCTCCCACCGATCGCCGTGCTCCGTCCGCCGCCCGGCGTGACCGGGGCGACCAGAGCGGTGTCCACGCCCGTCCGGTCCGGCTCCCGGATGCTCGACCGGGTGCGGGCTCTGCTGGCCAAGGCCGAGTCGACGACCTTCCCGGCCGAGGCCGAGGCGCTGACCGGGAAGGCGCAGGAGCTGATGGCCCGGCACAGCATCGACCAGGCGCTGCTCGCCCCCGGCGCGGAACGCGGCGACCTGCCCGACGGTGTGCGCCTCGGCACCGACCCGCCGTACGCGGGGGCGAAGGCGCTGCTGGTGCAGGAGGTGGCGGCGGCCAACCGGTGCGAGGCGGTGTGGTCCGACGACCTCGGGTTCACCACCGTGCTCGGCTGGCCGGCGGACCTGGAGGCGGTCGAGCTGCTCTACACCTCGCTGCTGGTCCAGGCCACCGCCGCGATGCTGCGCGGCCGGGGCGAGCGCCGCGGCGGTGGCGCCCGACGCACCCGCGGCTACGACGAGTCCTTCCTCAACGCGTTCGCGGTGCGGATCGGGGAACGGCTGCGCGCCGCCACCGAGGAGGCGAACCGGCAGGCCGTCGAGGCGGCGGGTCCGGACCGGCTGCTGCCGGTGCTCGCCGCCCGCACCGAGGCGGTCCGGGAACACCTGGACACCCTCTTCCCGGGCGTGACCCGGGCCCGGCTCACCGTGCACGACGAGGAGGGCTGGTCGTCCGGCACCTCCGCCGCCGACCGGGCGTCACTTAGCGGCCCGGCACCGTCCCGCCCGACCCGGCAGGTACGCGGCCGGCGCGGCCCGCGCTGACCGACCTCCCATCCGCAGCGAGCGCGCAACTTCCCGGAAAGAGTGGCCATCCGATGCGGAATGGCCACTCTTTCCCGGAAGTTGTGCAGGCGCGGCGGCGGCAATCTCCCGCGACGCCGATGAGTTCCGGCCGGCGTGGACGTCAACCCCGCATGAGCATGGTGGCCTGTCAGATCTCGATGTCCCTGGACGGCTTCGTGGCCGGCCCTGACCAGAGCCTCGCGGACCCGGTCGGCCGGGGCGGCCTGCGGCTGCGCTGACCGACGGGGCGGCCGGCGTGCGTCACGGGGGCGCGCGCCGGCCGGCGGCTTCTCAGGGAGTCGCGGAAGGGCTCGGAGCGGGGACGGGCGGTGCCTGCGGCCCGTCCCCTCGGGCCTCGTGACCGCCGAGCGCGAGCACGATCAGGGCGAGCACGGCGGCAGCGCGCCGGGCGACGACGACAGACCGGGACACCGGTCACCCCCGTTCGGGTACCACTTGTCCACGTGGGACGGGTGCTTGTCCAGTAGGGACCGTGCGAGCCGGATCGGCGCCACGAGGGGCACCGTCCTGGCAACGAGTGGGCTCGTCGGCGGGACACGGACCGCCGGGCCGACGTGGTCGGCCCGGCGGTACGCGTACGCGAGATCAGCTCTTGAAGGCGTCCTTGATCTTCTCGCCGGCCTGCTTGAGCTTGGCGCCGGCCTGGTCGTTGCGGCCCTCGGCCTCGAGCCGCTCGTTGTCGGTGGCGCGGCCCGCGCCTTCCTTGAGCTTGCCGGCGGCGTCCTCGGTCGTGTTGTTGATCTTGTCGTCGAAACCCATGTCAACCTCCGGATCATTGGTGCCGGTACACCTTTGATGTACCCCCGCCCACCCGGTTGAACCGTCACCGGTCACCCAGCGTCGCCGCGGCCGTCGCCGCCGGTCCGCTCGCGACGAGGGACCGGCGGCGCGCGGTGGGCTCAGGCGACCGGCCGGAAGCCCCGCAGCCGCAGGCTGTTGGCCACCAC
This sequence comes from Micromonospora sp. NPDC049799, assembly GCF_040656655.1. Lineage (NCBI taxonomy): Bacteria > Bacillati > Actinomycetota > Actinomycetes > Micromonosporales > Micromonosporaceae > Micromonospora > Micromonospora sp. NPDC049799. The sequence continues at coordinate 10,683 of NZ_JBFAMU010000038.1, read as the reverse complement.
GAAGACCGACGAGAATGCCATCGCGGCCCCGGCGATCATCGGGTTGAGCAGGCCGGCGGCGGCCAGCGGCAGAGCCGCCACGTTGTAGGCGAACGCCCAGAACAGGTTGCCCTTGATGATGCCGAGGGTCCGCCGGGAGAGCCGGATCGCGTCCACCGCGGCCGTCAGGTCCCCCCGTACCAGGGTCAGGTCGGACGCCTCGATCGCCACGTCCGTCCCGGTGCCCATGGCAAGCCCCAGGTCGGCCTGGGCGAGCGCGGCGGCGTCGTTGATCCCGTCGCCGACCATCGCCACGACCTTCCCCTCGCCCTGGAGCCGCTTCACGACGTCGACCTTGTCGGCCGGCAGCACCTCGGCGATCACCTCGTCGATGCCGACCTCGGCCGCCACCGCCCTCGCGACGGTGGTGTTGTCGCCGGTCAACAGCACCGGGGTCAGCCCCAGGTCGCGGAGCCGTGCCACCGCCGTCCGGCTGGTCGGCTTCACCACGTCCGCGACCGCGAGGATTCCCCGGGCCCGGCCGTCCCACCCGGCCAGGACCGCCGTCCGTCCCGCCGCCTCCGCTCCGGTCGCCGCCCGCACGACCTCCTCCGGTACGTCGAGACCCCGCTCCCGCAGCAGCCGGAGCCGGCCGACGACCACCTCACGGCCCTCGACCGACCCGGTCACGCCGAGGCCCTCGACGTTGGCGAAGCCGGTCACCGGCGGCAGCGTGCCGGCCTCCGCCGCACCGGCCGCGACCGCCTGGGCGATGGGGTGTTCGGACGCGGACTCCAGCGCCCCGGCCAGCCGGAGCAGCTCGGCCCGGTCCCCGCCGGCCGCCGGCAGCACGTCCACCAGGGTCATCCGGCCGGTGGTGACGGTGCCGGTCTTGTCCAGCACCACGGTGTCCACCCGCTTCGTGGACTCCAGCACCTCCGGCCCCTTGATCAGCACCCCGAGCTGGGCGCCCCGGCCGGTGCCGACCAGCAGCGCGGTCGGTGTGGCCAGACCGAGGGCACACGGGCAGGCGATGATCAACACCGCCACGGCGGCGGTGAACGCGGCGGTCGCGCCCGACCCCGTACCGAGCCACCAGCCCAGCGTCCCCACCGCGAGGGCGATCACGATCGGCACGAAGACGCCGGAAATCCGGTCGGCGAGCCGCTGCACGGCCGCCTTGCCGGTCTGCGCCGCCTCGACCAGCCGTGCCATCTGGGCGAGCTGGGTGTCCCCGCCGATCCGGGTGGCGGTGACCACCAGCCGGCCGCCGGCGTTCACCGTCGCGCCGACCACGGCGTCGCCCGGGCCGACCTCGACCGGAACCGACTCGCCGGTCAGCATGCTGACGTCCACCGCCGAGCTGCCCTCGGCGACCACCCCGTCGGTAGCGATCTTCTCGCCGGGGCGGACCACGAACCGGTCCCCCACCGCGAGCTGGTCGACCGGGATCCGGGTCTCGGTGTCGCCCCGCAGGACCGCGACGTCCTTCGCCCCCAGCTCCAGCAGGGCACGCAGTGCCGCCCCGGCGGTCCGCTTCGACCGCGCCTCGAAGTAGCGGCCGGCGAGGATGAACACGGTCACCCCGGCCGCCGCCTCCAGGTAGATGTTGCCCCCACCGTCACCCCGGACGATGTCCAGGCTGAACGGGTGGGTCATCCCCGGCACGCCGGCCGTGCCGAGGAACAGCGCCCAGAGCGACCAGCCGAACGCCGCCAGGGTGCCCAGCGACACCAGCGTGTCCATGGTCGCCGCGCCGTGCCGCAGGTTGATCCAGGCGGCCCGGTGGAAGGGCAGCCCGCCGTAGACCACGACCGGGGCGGCCAGGGTCAGCGACAGCCACTGCCAGTACTCGAACTGCCAGGCCGGCACCATCGCCAGCACGACCACCGGCACGGTGAGGACCGCCGAGACCCACAGCCGCGTACGCAGGCCACGCAGCTCGTCGACCGGCTCGCCGGCCGGCTCCGCTCCCGCCGCAGCGGGCGGCGGCGGGAGTACGGCGGTGTACCCGGTCTTCTCCACCGTGGCGATCAGGTCGGCCGGGGTGATCTCGTCGGCGTACCGGACGGTGGCCTTCTCCGTGGCGTAGTTGACCGTGGCGGTCACGCCGTCCATCCGGTTCAGCTTCTTCTCGATCCGGGCCGCGCAGGAGGCGCAGGTCATGCCGCCGATCGACAGCTCGACCTGGTTCGGGGCCACCGGTAGTGACCCGCGTGTCGTCGTCATCGCGCGCTCCCGTCAGTCGTGTCCGTGACCGGGGGTGCCGTGGTCGGCGTCCGGACTCGGGTTGGGTGGCGACGTCGCCGCCGGGGTACTCGTCGCGGCCGGGGTGCTCGTCGCCGCAGGGGTGCCCGCGGTGACGGTGAACTCGGCGGTGCGGACCCGGCCCCCGTGCTGGAAGTCCAGGTAGAGCCGGTACGTGCCGGCCGACGGCACCTCCGCGAAGAAGGTCACCTCCGGGCCGGGCCGGGTCCGCCCGTCACCGGGCGCCCCGTCCGGGTGCACGTGCAGGTACGCCAGGTCGCCCCGCCGCAGCGCCACCAGGTGCCCGTACGCACCGAGGTAGGGCTCCAGGTCGGTGACCGGCGTGCCGTTCCGGCTCACCGAAAGGGTCAGCTCGGAGGTGCGGCCGGGCTGGAGCGCGCCGGCCAGGGTCACGGTGTAGCCGTCGACCGTGGTGCTGGTGGCCGGGGCCGGCAGCGGCCGCTCGGCCAGCGCCCCGGGGACGGTCACGTCCGTGCCGAGGGTCAACGCCTCCCCGCCGGTCGGGGTGAAGTCGGCGAACGCCCGCCACACCCCGGGCCCGGCCAGGGGGGAGTCGACGCGCCAGGTGCCGTCGGGCGCCATCTCGGGGTGGACGTGGCGGAAGCCGGACAGGTCCCGGCGGGCCACGATCAGGTGCATGCGCTTGTCGTGCGCGACGTCGTACGCGGTCACCGGCCGCCCGTCGGGGCCGGTGACCCGGAAGGCGAACTCCCCGCTCGGGGCGCCCACCGGCTCGAAGGTGTAGCCACGGTCGGAGACGAGCAGCCCGCCGGGCAGGTGCGCGTCGTCCGCCGCACCGCCGCTGTCGCCGTGGCTGTCGTCGCCGTGACCGCTGTCGCTGTCGTGGTCGGCTTCGGCGGCGGGGGCGACGGGGCCGGCGACCTGGCCGACCCCGTACGCCGTGCCGAACACCGCCGCGAGGCCGAGGGCGAAGCCGCTCAGCTTGATCGCCGTGTTCATCGTGGTACCTCGGTTTCTCCGGGTCGGGTGGACCCGTCACGCACCGGCGAGGTCGTACCCGGCCTCGTCGACGGCGGCGCGCACGGTGTCGGTGTCCAACGGGGTCTCGCTCGTGACGGTGACCTGGCCGGTGGCTAGATCGACCTGGACGTCGGTGACGCCGGGGATGGCGCCCACCTCGCTGCTGACCGAGTTGACGCAGTGCCCGCAGGTCATGCCCGTGACCTGGTACGTGTTGGTGACCATCGGAACTCTCCTCTCGCGGCTTCCTATCATACCCCTCAGGGGTATCGACCTCGAGAACGTACCATACCCCCGAGGGGTACGGTAGACTCGTCGCCATGACCACACCGACGCCCGCCCCGATCCGGGGCTACACCGCGACGAAGGACCAGCTGCTCGCACGGCTGCGCCGGGTGGAGGGTCAGGTCCGCGGGATCGAGAAGATGGTCGACGAGGACCGCTACTGCATCGACGTCCTCACCCAGATCTCCGCGATCCAGGCCGCCCTCGACAAGGTCGCCCTCGGTCTGCTCGACGGGCACGCCCGGCACTGCATGCACGAGGGCGCGGCCGAGGGTCGGGCCGACGAGATGGCCACCGAGATGATGGCCGCCGTCGGCCGCCTGATGAAGCGCGGCTGACCGCCCCGCCCACCGCCCCCCGCCCCCCGCTCCCCGCTCCCCGCTCGCAACTTCGGGGAAAGTGTGGCCATCCGACGCGGAATGGGCACACTTTCCCCGAAACTGCACGACCCCGGGCGGCGCCCCCAGAGGGCCGGCGAGGCCCGCCGAGGGCCCGTGCCGCCCGACGGGCCGGTTTCGATCAGAGCCGGTCGAGGATCTTGCGCATGGTGGCGATCTCCGCCTGCTGGGACGTGATGATCTGCTGCGCGAGGTCCTTGGCGCGCGGGTCGGCGCCCTCGGACAGCTCGGTCTGGGCCATCGTCACCGCACCCTCGTGGTGGGCGATCATCATGGTCAGGAACTGTCGGTCGAACTCGCGGCCGGAGGCGGCCGCCAGCTTCGACATGTCGGCCTCGGACATCATCCCGGGCATGCCGTGGTCCATGTGCGGCATCTCGGCGCCGGGAGACGGCGCCGGCCGACCCCACTCGGCCAGCCAGCCGCTCATGGTGGCGATCTCCGGCCCCTGCGCGGCCTTGATCTGCCCGGCGAGCCGCTTGACCTCCGAGTCGCCGGCCCGGGTGGTGGCCAGGTCGGCCATCTCCACGGCCTGCTGGTGGTGCGGAATCATCATCTGGGCGAACATGACATCGGCGTCGTCGACGGTCGCCGCGCTCGCGCCCGCCGAGGGGGCGGCGCCGGTGGCGGCGGGCATGCCGTGGTTCCCGCCGGACGAGTGATCCCCGCCGCAGGCGGTCAGGACGACGGCGGCGGTGACGGTGGCGCCGGCCAGGGCGGCACGGCGCGCGATGGTACGAGTGTTCACGGTTGAGCCTTTCGGTTTCTCGGGACGTACGCGACACGACGGGAGCGCGGAGCAGCGTCCTGCACCGCGCGTCGCGCCTATCTGCGCAGCACCGAGACCGTGGCGAGGCGAAGACCGACGGGGCGCGGCGGGGGTGCCCTCGAAGCACCCGGAGGACGGTCGCCGCTCCGGCGGCCCGGCTCGCCCGCCCCCGTCACGGTCGCGAAGAGGACCGCCAGCAGGAGCGACATGCCGAAGGCGCCGAGCACCGCCAGACAGACACCCCAGTCGGGGAACCCTCCACCCGTGCCACCGGCGGCGAGCAACGGCCCGTGCGGGCAGCCTGTGGGGCAACCCGCGTCACCGGGAACGACCGCGGCGACGAGCCGGAGTTTCCCCGCGGCGACGAGCCGGACGTCCCTTGCGGCATCGTGGTCGCCGACCGTCCCGCTGGGCGGCGGCGCGCCCTCGTGGGCCGACGCGCCGTCGTGCGCGGGGGCGCCGTCGTGCGCGGGGGCGACAGGCTCGTGCCCGGCGGCGTGCGTCCCGTGGCCGAGCGTGTGCATGACGGCCAGGCCGAACAGGGTGGCGACGACCAGGAGCAGCCGGGTCCACCGCCCGGCCGCCACGTTTGCCGTCGTCCGCACACGACTACGCTAGCGTGCCGACCGCCCGGCGGGGCTGCGGCGTTAACAGGGGGCCCTTCCGCTACCGCAGGCGTTGACGGGGGGCCCTTCCCTACATGCGCCACGGTCGACACCGGGCCTCGCGAGCGGCGTCGGAGGGTGGCGGTGGCTACGATTCGGCCGATGGCTCTCCGGCTCCCGCACCACCCGACCCGTTCCCGCAGCCGGTCGGCGACCTCGCCGACCGCCCGTGGTCGGGGCCACCCGGACCGGACCGTCGCGGTACGTGGCCGAACCGACACGGGAGGATCATCTCCCCGGTTCGCGGTGACCGCCGTGGTCGGAACCCTGAACCGACCGGCCCGCTGGCACGTACCCGCCTGAGGATTCGTTGGGAGACACGCACATGGGCGCCGACCACACCCGTCCCGTCCCGTCCACCCCGCCCGGGGTGCGGCGGATCCTCGTCGCGACGGTGGTCCCCCTCTTCGTCGCGACCATGGTCGCCGCCCTGGTGCTCTGGCCCCGCAACGCCCCCGAGACCGACCAGGGCACGGAGCCGCCCCGCTACCACGGCACCGTGACGAGAGTCGTCAGCGAAGCCTGCCCGCCGCGACCCGACACCCCGGAGGGGCCACCGGGCGCCACGGACGGGCCGTGCGGCCGCGTGACCGTACGCGTCGACGAGGGGCCGGACGCCGGGCAGCAGGTGGAGACGCCGATCCCCGTCGGGCCGGGCGCACCGACGGTGGCGGCGGGCGACGAGATCATCCTGGTGGAGCTGCTCGACCCGGCCGACCCGACGGTCAGCAGCTACAACATCGCGGAGCACCAGCGCGGCGCACCGCTGGTCTGGCTCGTGGCCCTCTTCGCCGCCGCGATCGTCGCGTTCGGGCGGTGGCGCGGGCTGGCCGCGCTCGCCGGCCTCGCGGCGAGCTTCGCCATCCTGCTCACCTTCGTGCTGCCCGGGATCAGCGCCGGGCAGTCGCCGCTGCTGGTCGCGGTCGTCGGCGCCGCGTTGATCATGTTCGTGGTGCTCTACCTGACCCACGGGGTGACCGCGCAGACATCCGTGGCGGTGCTCGGGACGCTCGGCAGCCTGGTGCTGACCGGCGTGCTCGGCACGCTCGCCACCGCCGCGACCCACCTGACCGGGTACGGCAGCGAGGACGCCACCACGCTGTCGATGTACCAGGCCGACGTCGACCTGCACGGGCTGCTGCTGGCCGGCATCATCATCGGCTCGCTCGGCGTGCTCGACGACGTCACGGTCACCCAGGCCGCCACGGTCACCGAACTGGCGCACGCCAACCCCGGGCTGACCCGGTTGCAGCTCTACCGGGCGGCGACCCGGGTCGGCCGCGCGCACATCGCCTCCACGGTGAACACGATCGTGCTGGCGTACGCAGGCGCCTCGCTGCCCGTGCTGCTCCTGCTCACCGCCGACTCGCGGGCGGTGACCCAGATCCTCACCAGTGAGTTCCTGGCCCAGGAGATCGTCCGCAGCGCGGTCGCCACCCTGGGTCTGATCGCCGCGGTGCCGCTCACCACCGCGTTGGCGGCCGTGGTCACCACGGCCGGCCGGCGGGGTGGTACGGCCACCGCCGGCGACACACCGCCCGACCCGCCGCTCCCCCGGGCGGCGGTACGGGCGGAGGCGCTGGAGGCGCTGAGCGCCCCCCGCGCGACGGACACCTCCCCCGCCACCCCCGGCAGGTGGCCCGACCGGGACAGGAGCACGGACACCGCATGGTGAAACTGCGTAGCGTGATCACGCGGACCCACCCGCCTGATAGTCGCGTCACTGGTCATCGGCTTTGGCGTCGAAATAGCTCGTTTGGTCGGCTACCAGACGTAGATCCCCAGGACGACTGTCGGGTAACCTCGCTGCCGGTCACCGCCGAAGGCGCGCAGCGGCGCCTGCGGTGCCGCCGCCCAATCGCCGCGAGGCGAACCGGGGACCCAGGTACCTGGGGTGAATCCGCGAATGCGGTAGGGGCCACTTCCGCCCCGAACCCGTCAGCTAACCCGGTCGGCGGTCGACGGAAGGGAACACTGTGACGGCACCCCTACGCCGCTGGTTGACACCTGTGGTGGCCGTGCTCGCCGCGCTGGTCGTGTTCGTCGGGCCCCTCCCGGCGTCCGCCGCACCGGCACCCCCGAAGCCCTCGGGCCACGACAGCCAGCCGACGTTGCTCAACGACGTCATCGAGGCCAAGAACCGTGACTTCGTGAAGGCCGAGGCGGCCCTGAAGAAGTCGCAGAAGCGCCAACGGGAGCTGGAGCTGGAGGTCAGCCGGCTCCAGCGCGAGCTGAACGCGCTCGCGCCGCAGGTCAACGAGATCGCGGCCCAGTCGTACCGGAGCGGACGGATCGGCGCCGTGTCGATGTTGCTGGAGGCCCGGACCCCGGACTCCTTCGTGCAGCGCGCGGGCGCCCTGGACGAGCTGAACATGGTCAACGCCAAGCAGCTCGCCGAGGTCAACGCGGCCAAGGCCCGCGTGCAACAGGCGAAGCTGGCGGTCGACACCGAGGTCCGGGACCAGCAGCGCCTGAGGAACAACATCAACCGGGATCGGGCCGCGGCCGAGAAGGCCCTCGACCTGGTCGGCGGCACCGGCCTCACCGGCGGCCTGGTGAACGCCACGTCACCGGTCGCCCGGGTCGCACCGGGCCGGACGGCGGACGGCGACTGGCGGTCCGAGTCGTGCAGCCAGCCCGACCCCACCACCTCCGGCTGCGTCACGCCCCGGACGCTGCACATGTACAAGGAGGTCAAGCGGGCCGGCTTCACCCGGTTCGTGGGCTGCTACCGGTCCGGTGGGCCGTACGAGCATCCCAAGGGCCGCGCCTGCGACTGGTCGCTCCAGAACAGCGGCTTCCGGTCCTGGTACAACAACGACACCCGGATGTACGGCAACAACCTGACCGCCTTCCTGGTCCGCAACGCCGACCGGCTCGGCATCTACTACGTCATCTGGAACCGACAGATCTGGTTCCCGGCGACCGGGTGGAAGTCGTACAGCGGTCCCTCGAACCACACCGACCACGTCCACGTGTCGCTGCTCTGACGGCGACCCGGACAGCGTGTCGAAGGGCCGCCCCCGGTCGGGGGCGGCCCTTCGTCGTAGCGGTCAGACGGCGGTCACGGCGGCCGGCACGTCAACCGACGCGACCGGCGGGCCGCCCGCGGACATCTCGGCCACCGTGCGGACCTCGCCAGCGGTGAGCCGGTACGACATGCCGACCACCGCGCAGCGGCCGGCGTCGACCTCGGCGGCGAGCGCGTCGGAGCTGGCCAGCATCGCCTCGACGGTCTGCGCGATGTGGATGTCGACGATCCCGTCGACGTCCCACACGCCCTGGGCCTCCGCCCGGCGCACGCTCGGCACGACGGCGTCCACCATCGCACCCAGGTGCCCAGCGGGTGACGTGCCGGTCCTGGCGGCCTCGCGCGCCGCCTGCACCGCACCGCAGGAGTCGTGCCCGAGCACCACCACCAGCGGCGTACGCAGGACGGTCACCGCGTACTCCACGCTCCCCAGCACCTCGGAGCCGAGGGTGTGCCCGGCGGTGCGTACGACGAAGAGGTCACCGAGGCCCCGGTCGAAGATGATCTCGGCGGCGAGCCGCGAGTCGGAGCAGCCGACGACCACCGCGAACGGGTGCTGCCCGTCGGCGACCGCCGCGCGGTGACCGGCGTCCTGGTTGGGATGTCGGGGCGCGCCGGTGACGAAGCGCCGGTTGCCGGCCTGGAGTTCCGCGAGTGCCTGCCGTGGGGTTGTCGGGCCCGGTGGGACACCGGGCGGTTCGACGCGACTCATTCGCTCACCTCGTGCTCACGAGACGGACCTGGTCGGACCCCGGCCGACGGTGGACGCGGGCCGCCTCCACCGTCACACGCACGCCAAGGCACGTCAAGGTATACGTGATCTGCACTTCATGTGTTTGACAACGGTGGTCACTTCCCGGCCCGGGGGCGGGACCAAAACCGGAACGCCAGGTCATACGATGACGACATGGCGACGACAGGGGAGCACGGGAGCACCCGGAACTGGACCTTCCTCACCAACCACGCGCACGTGCTGCTCGCCATCGCCCGCAACCCCACCGCCCGGCTGCGGGACGTCGCCGACGAGGTGGGTGTCACCGAGCGCGCCGCCCAGGCGATCGTCGCCGACCTGGAGGCCGGCGGCTACCTGCACCGCACCCGCGTGGGCCGGCGCAACGAGTACACGTTGAACCCGGCCGGGCACTTCCGGCATCCGGCGGAGGCCGACCGGCAGGTGGGCGACCTGCTCGCCCTCTTCACCGATGAGCCGGCCGGAAGCGACACCCGGTCCGCGCGCGCCGGGCGGTAGTCTCACCGCGTGCGCGAGAGCATCCGACCGGGCGGGGCCGGCCCCGCCCGCCGTACCGTGGGCCGGATCGGGACCGTCCTCTGTGGAGTCGTCCTTGTCGGCGCCGCGGTCGTCGCGCCGGTCCCGGCCGCCGTGGCGGCACCCCGGTGCGGTCCGCCCGGCGACAGCACCCCCGCCGAGACACCGTGGCCGCTGCGCCGGCTGGAGCCGACGTCGGCCTGGCCGCTCTCCCGGGGTGCCGGCGTCACCGTGGCGGTGATCGACTCGGGCGTCTCGGCCACCCACCCGGCCCTGCTCGGGCGGGTCCTCGAAGGGCGCGACTTCAACGGCCTGCCCCGGCAGCAGGGCCGCTGCGACCTTGCCGGGCACGGCACCGTGGTCGCCGGTCTGATCGCCGGCCGCGACGACACCGGCGTACCGTTCAGCGGCGTCGCACCGGAGGCCCGGATCCTGCCGGTACGCGTCCTGCCGGACAACGAGACCCGCATGGACGAGGCGCTCCCCGGCGAGATCGCCGAGGCGATCCGGTGGGCGGTGGAGAACGACGCCGACGTGATCAACCTGTCGCTGGTGACCCTGGACCGGCCCGTGCTGGCCGACGCCGTCCGGGAGGCGCTCGACGAGGGTGTCGTCCTGGTGGCCGCCGCCGGCAACCGCTCGGAGAACCAGCAGGACCTGCCGGCGTACCCGGCCGCGTACCCGGGCGTCATCGCGGTCGCGGGCGTCGACGAGCAGGGCGGCCACGTCGGGTCCTCGGTCAGCGGCAACTACGTCGACGTCGCGGCACCGGGCCAGAACATCGTCGGTCCCGCCCCCGGCGGAGAGGGGTACCTCGCCGCCGGGGAGGGCACCAGCTTCGCGACCGCGTACGTCTCCGGCGTCGTCGCCCTGGTCCGCGCCGCGCACCCCGATCTCTCCCCGGAGCAGGTCGCCGACCGGCTGATCCGCACCGCCGACGCCCCGCCCGCCGGGGTGGACCCCCAGGTCGGGCACGGGGTGGTGAACCCCTACCGGGCGGTGGCCGACCTGCTGGGCACGCGCGCCGACCCGCCGGCCGG
>NZ_JBFAMU010000037.1:0-21673 GCF_040656655.1 Micromonospora sp. NPDC049799 | reverse complement strand
GCCGCCGCCAGCAGCGCCGCCACCGTGTCCGGCGCCAGAGCGCGCAGTGTGACGTTGCGGCCGTAGCTCGCCGCCGGGTCGGTGGGCTCGTGGTGGATCGATCCGACCCGCTCGTACGGCAGCACCCCGAGGGTGTCCATCAGCGGGGACGCGGCCGCCCGCAGCGGCGCCACCAGCCGCTCCCCCTGCTCGGGCGCGCCGCACCAGGCGATCCGCAGGTGCATGACGTACCGCCCGCGCAGCGGCGCGGGCGCGGCCTCGATGTCCGGCACCATGACCATCAGCACCGAGGAGGTCATCTCGTCGGGCACGGTCCGGGTCCACTCGGCGTACGCGTGCAGGGCGTCGGGTGCCGCCTCGGCGCCGAAGTACAGGCCGCCGCCGTAGAGCTGGGTGACCGGGAACAGGTCGATCTCGATCGCGGTGACCACGCCGAAGTTGCCCTTGCCGCCGCGCACCGCCCAGAACAGGTCCGGCTCGTGCGCCGCGGTGAGGTGCCGCAGCCGGCCGTCGGCGGTCACCAGGTCGACGGCCCGCACGTGGTCCGCGGCGAAGCCGTGCCGCCGGCCGAGCATGCCGATCCCGCCGCCGGTGGTGTAGCCGACCGCGCCGACCACCGGGCTGGAGCCGTTCAGCGGCGCGAGGCCGTGCGGGACCGTCACGGCCAGCACGTCGCGCCACCGCACCCCGGCCGCCAGCCGGGCCGTACGCGCGGTCGGGTCGACGCGCACCCCGGTCATGCGTCCCGTGTGGACCAGCAGCGCGTCGTCGGCCGGCACCGCCGGACCATGCCCGGTCGCCTGCACGGCGACCGGCCGCTCCTCGGCGGCGGCGAGGCGCACCGCGGCGGCCACGTCGTCGGCATCCACCGCCTCGATCACCCGCGCGGGCTTGTGCTCGATGACCCGGTTGTACCCGGAGCGGTGCGTGTCGTAGCCGGCGTCGCCGGGACGGTGGACCGCTCCTGAGAACCCATTCATGGCAGCCACCATAATCGGCGGCCCGAGGATTCGAGACTACTTAACCGGCATGGGAAACATACTCTGTCGAACCTCCTTCCGGCACGACAGAGAGGCAGGATACGGCAAATGGCGGGCATCCGTCCCGCCGATGTCCGGAAGGCGACGGGTGAATGTCACCCAACCCTCACACCACTCCGGCGTACACCCTGCGCATCGGTCTTCGACCTGGGATTTCGTCCGCTTTCCAGGGCACTCCGGCGGCCGGAACCCGTCGACCGGCCCGAAGAGAGCAACCTGCGCGAAGACTTCTCGGCGATCGGCCGACATGCTGAAGCGGGCCGACCGGGCCATCGGCGCGCCCGCGTCCATTCCGCAGCGCCTGAGCCCGCACCGGCCCGCCCTTTTCCGCACGTGCTCGGCGGCCGTGATTGGTGACTCATGACAACCAAGTCGCATCTGAATGCCCGCGACGCGCCCGACCGCGACGACGTCGCCGTCGTCCGCCGGCACCTGCTGGGCGCCCCCGGACCGGAGGCGCCGGTGATCCGACGCCAGGTCGGCGCCAGGATCGAGGCGGCCGACGGCTCCTCGTGGCTCGACGCGGCCTCGGCCGGCTTCGGTCCCGGCCACCCGGCGGTGACCCAGTGCTGCTGTCGCGTCGGCCGCGGCTGCTCCGGCAGAAACGCAGCAGGAGGGCTGACAGATGCTGATGCCGCGCAAGCCCCCGAAGGGCTTCCGCAAGCCGCACCACCCGGACCGCAGTGGCGCGTCCAAGGGTGGTAACCGGGTGGTGTTCGGCGAGTTCGGGATCCAGGCTCTCGAGCCGGCGTACGTGACCAACCGCCAGATCGAGTCGGCGCGTATCGCGATGACCCGCCACATCAAGCGTGGCGGCAAGGTCTGGATCACGATCTTCCCGGACCAGGCGCTGACCAAGAAGCCGGCCGAGACCCGGATGGGTTCCGGTAAGGGTTCGCCCGAGTGGTGGGTCGCCAACGTGAAGCCGGGGCGGGTTCTCTTCGAGATGTCCTTCCCCAACGAGCAGATCGCGCGAGAAGCGATGCGTCGCGCGATCCACAAGCTCCCGATGAAGTGCCGCATTGTTACGCGCGAAGTGGGTGAATCCTGATGGCAGCGGGCGTTAAGGCCTCCGAGCTGCGTGAGCTCTCCGAGGAGGAGCTGGTCACGAAGCTGCGCGAGGCCAAGGCGGAGCTGTTCAACCTCCGCGTGCAGGGCGCGACCGGGCAGCTCGACAACAACCGGCGGCTGCAGGTCATCCGTCGGGAGATCGCCCGGATCTACACGATCATGCGTGAGCGCGAGCTGGGGCTCTCGGCCGCGCCGACTGAGGTGACTGCATCATGACCGACGAGAACACCACCGCCACCGTGCGGGCTCGCCGCAAGGTCCGTGAGGGCCTGGTGGTGAGCGACAAGATGGACAAGACCGTCGTGGTCGAGGTCGAGGACCGGGTCAAGCACGCGCTGTACGGCAAGATCATGCGCCGCACGCGCAAGCTGAAGGTGCACGACGAGCAGAACGCCGCCGGCATCGGCGACCGGGTCCTGATCATGGAGACCCGGCCGCTGTCCGCCACGAAGCGTTGGCGGATCGTGGAGATCCAGGAAAAGGCCAAGTAGCGAAGGCTCGAGCTCGCCCGGCGACGGTCGGGCGCAGGTTCCGCCAGGCTCCGGCCGCCTCGTGCGGCCGGAGAACCGGCAGACATAGGAGATAGACGTGATTCAGCAGGAGTCGCGACTGCGCGTCGCCGACAACACGGGTGCCCGGGAGATCCTGTGCATCCGGGTTCTCGGTGGCTCCGGTCGGCGCTACGCGAGCATCGGCGACGTCATCGTGGCCACCGTCAAGGACGCGATCCCAGGTGCCGGTGTGAAGAAGGGCGACGTCGTCAAGGCTGTCGTCGTTCGCACCGCCAAGGAGAAGCGGCGCCCGGACGGGTCGTACATCCGCTTCGACGAGAACGCCGCCGTCATCATCAAGGACGGCGGGGACCCGCGTGGTACCCGTATCTTCGGCCCGGTGGGTCGGGAGCTGCGGGACAAGCGGTTCATGAAGATCATTTCCCTCGCGCCGGAGGTGTTGTGACCGTGAAGGTCAAGAAGGGCGACACGGTCGTCGTCATCGCCGGCAAGGACAAGGGTGCCAAGGGCAAGGTCATCGCGGCCTACCCGCGGCAGGACAAGGTCCTGGTCGAGGGCGTGAACCGGGTCAAGAAGCACACCCGCATCAGCACCACCCAGCGTGGCGCCAAGACCGGTGGCATCGTCACCCAGGAGGCTCCGATCCACGTCTCGAACGTGGCGGTCCTGGACTCCGACGGGAAGCCGACCCGCGTCGGTTACCGGATCGACGAGAACGGCCAGAAGGTCCGCATCGCGCGTAGCACCGGTAAGGACCTGTGATGACCACGGCTACCGAAAAGACCATGCCGCGCCTCAAGGAGCGGTACCGCAACGAGATCGTGAACCAGCTGCGCGAGCAGTACCAGTACGGCAACGCCATGCAGGTGCCGCGGCTGGTCAAGATCGTCGTCAACATGGGTGTCGGCGAGGCCGCCCGGGACGCCAAGCTGATCGACGGCGCCGTCCGGGACCTTGCCACCATTACCGGCCAGAAGCCGCAGGTGCGACGGGCGACCAAGTCCATCGCGCAGTTCAAGCTCCGCGAGGGCATGCCGATCGGCGCGAAGGTCACCCTTCGCGGCGACCGGATGTGGGAGTTCCTGGACCGGCTGCTGTCCATCGCCCTGCCGCGTATCCGCGACTTCCGCGGTCTGGACGGGCGCAAGCTCGACGGGCACGGCAACTACACGTTCGGTCTGACCGAGCAGTCGGTGTTCCACGAGATCGACCAGGACAAGATCGATCGCCAGCGGGGCATGGACATCACGGTGGTCACGACCGCCACGACCGACGACGAGGGCCGGGCGCTGCTCAAGCTCCTGGGCTTCCCGTTCAAGGAGAACTGAGATGGCCAAGAAGGCGCTGATCCTCAAGGCGGCCGCGAAGCCGAAGTTCTCGGTTCGCGCGTACACCCGCTGCCAGCGGTGCGGGCGTCCCAAGGCGGTCTACCGCAAGTTCGGTCTCTGCCGGGTGTGCATCCGGGAGATGGCCCACCGCGGTGAGCTGCCGGGCGTGTCCAAGGCTTCCTGGTAAGGGCGACCGAGTCCCGGCCGCACGGCCGGGACCCCTTGCACCGATCACGTATTGCTCTTCGCCGTAGGCCCGGGGCGACAGGCCCCGGGAACCCCGGCGAGAAAGGCTGACGAGTTTCATGACGATGACCGACCCGATCGCAGACATGCTCACGCGTCTGCGTAACGCCAACCAGGCGTACCACGACCGGGTGACGATGCCCTACTCGAAGATCAAGGCGAACATCGCCGAGGTCCTCAAGGCCGAGGGTTACATCGCCACCTGGTCGGTCGAGGAGCCCGAGGAGGGCGCCGTCGGCAAGCGACTGGTCGTCGAGCTGAAGTACGGCCAGAACCGCGAGCGGAGCCTGGCCGGCATCAAGCGCGTGTCCAAGCCCGGTCTCCGGGTGTACGCCAAGTCGGACGGGCTCCCGCGGGTGCTCGGTGGGCTGGGCGTGGCGATCATTTCGACGTCCCAGGGGCTGCTCACCGACCGGCAGGCCCGCAAGCGGAGCGTTGGCGGGGAAGTCCTCGCCTTCGTCTGGTAACGGGAGACAGGTAGAAATGTCGCGTATTGGACGTAAGTCGATCCCGGTGCCTGCCGGCGTCGACATCACGATCGAGGGCCAGACCGTCAAGGTCAAGGGTCCCAAGGGCGAGCTGTCGCACACCCTTGCCGAGCCGATCAAGGTCGAGCGGGCCGAGGACGGGCAGCTGAACGTCAACCGCCCGAACGACGAGCGCAAGGCCAAGGAACTGCACGGCCTGAGCCGTACCCTGGTCGCCAACATGATCGTCGGCGTCACCGAGGGCTACCGCAAGAGCCTGGAGATCGCCGGTACCGGTTACCGGGTCACGGCCAAGGGCAAGGACCTGGAGTTCGCGCTCGGGTTCTCGCACCCGGTGCTCGTGCCGGCGCCGGAGGGCATCACCTTCACGGTGGAGAAGCCGACCCTGTTCCACGTGGCCGGCATCGACAAGCAGCTCGTCGGTGAGGTAGCCGCCAACATCCGGAAGATCCGTCCGCCGGAGCCCTACAAGGGCAAGGGTGTGAAGTACCAGGGCGAGGTCATCCGCCGTAAGGCTGGAAAGGCAGGTAAGAAGTGAGCGCCACGCTGCTCAAGCGCCGCCGCGGCGTTGCCGCCAAGCGCGCCGTCGGGCGTGCGCGTCGGCACTTCCGGGTCCGCAAGAACATCAGCGGCACCGCCGAGCGTCCCCGCCTGGTCGTCACCCGCTCCCTGCGGCACATCGTCGCCCAGATCGTCGACGACACCAAGGGTCACACCCTGGCGTCGGCGTCGACCCTGGACGCTTCGCTGCGCGGTGCCGAGGGCGACAAGAGCGCCCTGGCCGGCAAGGTCGGTGCGCTGCTCGCCGAGCGGGCCAAGGCCGCCGGCGTCTCCAAGGTCGTCTTCGACCGCGGTGGCAACCGGTACGCGGGGCGAGTCGCCGCGCTGGCCGACGCCGCCCGCGAAGCCGGGCTCGAGTTCTAGAAACCCCGTCACGAGAGATAAGGAAGGCTGCTGATGCCAGGTCAACAGCGCCGTGGCGGCGGGTCCGGTGGCAACGAGGGTGGTCGCCGCGACAACCGCCGTGAGGGCGGCCGCGGAAACGCGCCCGTCGAGAAGACCCCGCACCTTGAGCGGGTCGTCGCGATCAACCGCGTCGCCAAGGTCGTGAAGGGTGGTCGTCGCTTCAGCTTCACCGCCCTGGTGATCGTGGGCGACGGCGACGGCACCGTCGGCGTGGGCTACGGAAAGGCCAAGGAGGTGCCCGCGGCCATCGCCAAGGGTGTCGAGGAGGCCAAGAAGCACTTCTTCAAGGTTCCGCGGATCGGCCAGTCGATCCCGCACCCGGTGACGGGTGAGGACGCGGCCGGTGTGGTGCTGCTCAAGCCGGCCTCGGCCGGTACGGGTGTCATCGCCGGTGGTCCGGTGCGTGCCGTGCTGGAGTGCGCGGGTATCCACGACGTGCTCTCCAAGAGCCTCGGGTCGTCGAACCCGATCAACATCGTGCACGCCACCGTGGCGGCGCTGAAGGGGCTCGAGTCCCCCGAGGCCGTCGCCGCCCGTCGTGGCCTGCCGGTGGAGGACGTCGCGCCGGCCGCTATGCTGGCGTCGCGAGCGGGGGTGGCTTCCTGATGGCTCGCCTGAAGGTCACCCAGCTCCGGTCCGAGATCGGGACCAAGAAGAACCAGCGTGACTCGCTGCGTTCGCTTGGTCTCAAGCGGATCAACGACGTGGTGGTCAAGGAGGACCGTCCGGAGATCCGCGGCATGATCTTCGCGGTCAACCACCTCGTGAAGGTCGAGGAGGTCGAGTAATGACGATCAAGGTCCACCACCTGCGCCCGGCGCCGGGGGCCAAGACCGCCAAGACCCGCGTGGGTCGTGGTGAGGGCTCCAAGGGCAAGACCGCCGGTCGCGGTACCAAGGGCTCGAAGGCCCGTAAGAACATCTCGGCGGCGTTCGAGGGTGGGCAGATGCCCATCCACATGCGCCTGCCGAAGATGAAGGGCTTCAAGAACAAGTTCAAGGTCGTCTTCCAGGTGGTCAACCTGGACCGGCTCGCCGAGCTCTTCCCGAACGGCGGCCAGGTCGGCCCGCTGGAGATGGTCGAGGCCGGCGCGGTCCGCAAGGGCCAGCCGATCAAGGTGCTCGGCACCGGCGACCTCGGCGGGGTGGCACTCCAGGTGTCGGCGCACGGTTTCAGCGCGTCGGCCAAGGAGAAGATCACCGCCGCCGGTGGCTCGGTCACTGAGCTGTAAGGCCGTACGTCCGCTCGACGCCCGCCCGGTTCCACCGGGCGGGCGTCGGCGTCTTCGGCGACCTCCGCGGTCGTACGAGCGGCGGCACGGGTGGCGCCGGTGGACGTACGGGTGGCGGCCGCCGCGACCACGTACGCCGAAGTGGACGGGGCGGCTCGGACGACGGCACGTGACCGGACCGGCGCCCTGCTGTGACATCGCCCACTGACCACGGTCGCCTCCGTGCGTGGCGGGCCGGGGTAGTGGTATCGGCCTCGGCGGGCCGTTGGTCGACGGGACGCGACTTCCCGGTCGCTGACCGCGTTCACCTGGCACATCTGCCCTCCGGAGGCGGTGTGCGGTCGGGCCGTGCAAGTGGGCGGGGGCTACGGTGGACGTCGACGTGCCGCACCCCAATCACGCTGGCAGCCGGGGGTGCGGGCAACCCGTGGCGTGCCAGCCGACGAGACTGTTAAGGTGTCACCTCGGCGGCTTGGTCCTGTCGCCAGTCTGATGGCGCCCCTCGGTTCCTGGTAGCAGAGCCGGGCGGGCCTTCCGCGCAGGAGGATCCAGTTGTTGTCCGCCTTCATCAGTGCGTTCCGTACGCCTGACCTGCGCAAGAAGTTGCTGTTTACGGTAGGCATCATCGCCGTCTACCGGCTCGGTGCCACGCTGCCCAGCCCGGGTGTCTCCTACGGCAACGTGCAGAAGTGCCTGGACACCCTGGAGAACGGTTCCACGGGTGTCCTCAACCTGCTGAATCTGTTCTCCGGCGGAGCCCTGCTGCAGCTCTCGGTCTTCGCGCTGGGCATCATGCCCTACATCACCGCGTCGATCATCCTGCAGCTGCTCACCGTGGTCATTCCCCGGTTGGAGCAGCTCCGCAAGGAGGGCCAGGCCGGCCAGGCGAAGATCACGCAGTACACCCGCTACCTGACCCTCGGGCTCGGTGTCCTCCAGGCGTCGGCGTTCGTGGCGCTGGCCCGCTCCGGGCAGCTCTTCCAGAACCAGTGCGACCAGTTCCCGATCATCCCCACGGGGACCGGCATCCCGGACTGGCTGACGCTGACGATCCTGGTCATGACGATGACCGCCGGCACCGGCGTGGTCATGTGGCTCGGCGAGCTCATCACCGACCGCGGCGTGGGCAACGGCATGTCCGTCCTGATCTTCGCCTCGATCTCCGCCCGGCTCCCCGCCGAGGGCTGGCAGATCAAGCAGACCGGCGGCTGGGGCAAGTTCCTCCTCGTCATCGCGCTGGTCCTGGTCGTCATCACCGCGGTCACCTTCATCGAGCAGGCGCAGCGCCGGATCCCGGTGCAGTACGCCAAGCGGATGATCGGCCGGCGGATGTACGGCGGCACCTCGACCTACATCCCGCTGAAGGTCAACCAGGCGGGTGTCATCCCGGTCATCTTCGGTTCGTCGCTGCTCTACCTGCCGCAGCTGGCGCTCCAGTTCTTCGACCAGAACAACCCGGGCAAGACCCAGGCGTGGATCCAGAACAACCTGGTGGACCCGACCAGCCCGATCTACATCGTGGTCTACTTCCTGCTGATCATCTTCTTCACGTACTTCTACGTCTCGATCACGTTCAACCCGACCGAGGTCGCGGACAACATGAAGAAGTACGGCGGCTTCGTGCCGGGCATCCGCCCCGGCAAGCCGACCGCCGACTACCTCGACTTCATCCTCAGCCGGATCACCCTGCCGGGCGCTCTCTACCTGGGCCTCATCTCGATCCTGCCGAACTTCTTCTTCATCTGGCTGGACAGGCAGCAGTACCTGAACTTCCCGTTCGGCGGCACCGCTGTGCTGATCATGGTTGGCGTCGGCCTGGAGACCACCAAGCAGATCGAGAGCCAACTCATGCAGCGGAACTACGAAGGGTTCCTGCGGTAGATGAGACTCGTTCTGGTTGGCCCGCCGGGCGCGGGTAAGGGCACACAGGCGGAGTTCATCGCCGCGCACCTCGCGGTGCCGAAGATCTCGACCGGTGACATCTTCCGGTCGAACGTCTCGCAGGGCACCCCGCTGGGCGTCGAGGCGAAGCGCTACATGGACGCCGGCGAACTGGTGCCCGACGAGGTCACCATCAACATGGTCCGGGACCGGCTCGCCGAGCCGGACGCCGGCGACGGCTTCCTCCTCGACGGGTTCCCGCGCACCACGCCGCAGGCCGCCGCGCTGGACAAGCTCCTCGCCGACCTGGGCACCGCCCTGGACCTGGTGCTGGAGCTGGTCGTCGACGACGACGAGGTGATCCGGCGGCTGTCCGGCCGGCGCACCTGCCGGGGCTGCGGGAAGATCTGGCACGTCGAGTTCGACGCGACCACCCGCGAGGACGTCTGCGACCGCTGCGGAGCCGAGCTCTTCCAGCGCGACGACGACAAGCCGGAGACCATCGCCACCCGCCTGCGCGAGTACGCGGACAAGACCGCGCCGCTGGTGGACTACTACGGCGCCCAGGGCAAGCTGGTCGGCATCGACGCGACGGGGCCGGTGGAGGACGTCACGGTCCGGGCCATCGACGCCCTGCGGTCGTACGGCGGCTGACGCCCCGCCGGGCGGCGGCGGATAGAGTGCGAGGAGCGGGGTACGCGCGACGTGCCCCGCTCCTCGGTTTCGGGAACGAAAGGTAATCCCTCCATGCGCCGTCCCCAGCTGGACATCCAGCTGAAGACCCCTGACCAGATCGAGAAGATGCGCGCCGCCGGTCTCGTGGTCGCCGAGGCGCTGCGTCGGATGCGGGAGGCGGTCGCACCCGGGGTCAGCACCGCCGACCTGGACGCGATCGCCGAGTCGACGATCCGCGAGGCGGGGGCCGTTCCGTCGTTCAAGGGTTACCACGGCTTCCCCGCGTCGATCTGCTCCTCGGTCAACGAGCAGATCGTGCACGCCATCCCCTCGCCCGACCAGGTGCTGCGTGACGGCGACATCATCTCCGTCGACTGCGGCGCGATCCTCGACGGTTGGCACGGGGACGCCGCGATCACCGTCGGCGTCGGTGACGTGGACCCGGCGCTGGTGAAGATGACCGAGGTCGCCGAGGACGGCATGTGGGCCGGCATCGCCGCCGCCGCCCGGGGCGCGGCCAGCGGCAAGGGCCGCCTCACCGACATCTCGCACGCGGTCGAGAAGGCGATCCGTGCGGGCGGGCGCTACGGCATCGTCGACGGCTACGGCGGCCACGGCATCGGCACCGAGATGCACCAGGACCCGCACGTGCTCAACCACGGTCGTCCGGGCAAGGGGCCCCGGCTGGTGCCGGGCATGGCGCTCGCCATCGAGCCGATGATCACGATGGGCTCGCCACGGACCGCGGAGCTGACCGACGGTTGGACGGTGGTGACCCGGGACCGCTCGATGGCGGTGCACGTGGAGCACACGATGGCGCTGCTGCCGGACGGCGTGTGGGTGCTGACCGCCCCGGACGGTGGCCGGGCCCGCCTCGGCGACCTGGTCACCGCCCGCCAGCCCGCCGACTCACCGGCCCACTAGCGCCCCGGCTACCGCCTCCCGTCCCACCCCCCTCGATCCGGGAGGGCGGGACGGATGCGAGCGTCTGAGGCGGGTGGTGTGGGGATGGCACCCTGGACGGTATGGACGCGCGGGACGGGATGCGGGCCGCCGACGGGGACCGCCAGGCGGTTGCGGACCGGCTGCGGACGGCCGTCGACGAGGGCCGGCTGACCCTGCACGAGTACGACGAGCGCCTCCAACGGGCGTACGCGGCGCGGACGTACGCCGATCTCGACGGCCTGGTGGCCGACCTGCCGACGCCGTCGGCGCCCGGCGGTCGTGCGGGAGAGGTGGTGCCCGCCGGCGCGGACGCCTCGGCGCTCGCCGTCCCGGCCGGTGCGGTGCCGGGCCGGGTGGTGGACGGGCCCGGTGGGGCGGTCACGGCGCGGTGGCTCCGTGGCGTGTGGGAGCCGTACCTGAAGGCTGTCGGGATCGTCCTGGCGGTGTGGGCGGTGACGTCGGTACTGGCGGGTGAGCCGCTCTGGTTCTGGCCGGCCTGGGTGGCCGGGCCGTGGGGCGGGGTCCTCCTGGCCCGCAGCGTGGCCGGTATCACGTCGGGAAAGCCGCGGCGGTGGGCCGTGGAGGAGGAGCGACGCCGGCGACGGCGGCGTGCCAAGCGGGCGCGCAAACGGGACCGGAAGGCCCCGAAGCGGGCGGCAGGCGAGGCCTGAGGCGGTTCAGCGCCGGGGGAGCCCGTTCTCCGGTGCCCGATTTCCGACCCGCGGCGACCGGATCGGCGGTCGGTTTGGCGACGGCGCGCAGGCGGGCGTACACTTTCAGATCGGCGCACAGCGTCCACTCCGGCATGCCCACCCCGCGCTTCGGTGGGAGTCGGAGCCGCGGCTGGCGCGGATTACCTGATCTTGATCAGTCGATCCGTGTAAGACGTTGTGAGCCGTCCGGAGGAACCGACGTCAGGACAGCGGAGGACATGCCGAAAAAAGACGGAGCCATCGAGATCGAGGGCCGGGTCATCGAGCCCCTGCCGAACGCCATGTTCCGGGTGGAGCTCGCGAACGGTCACAAGGTGCTGGCTCACATCAGCGGCAAGATGCGGCAGCACTACATCCGCATCCTGCCGGAGGACCGGGTCGTCGTCGAACTTTCGCCGTACGACCTGACCCGAGGGCGCATCGTCTACCGCTACAAGTAAGCCTGACGACGGCCGGGTGAGTCCCGTGTCCGTCTTCGTCATCCGGTCGTCGCGGTCGTCGCGTCACCGGGCCAGATGGGAAGTAAGGCAACCGTGAAGGTCAAGCCGAGCGTCAAGCGGATCTGCAACAAGTGCCGGGTCATTCGCCGGCACGGCCGGGTCATGGTCATCTGCACCGACCCGCGCCACAAGCAGCGCCAGGGCTGAACGTCGCGACCGACCGTGCGAACGGTCGGTCGGACAGGTCCGGGCCGCAGATCCACACAACACAGCACATGCTCGTTCCAGCCGCGAGCGGTACGCAGCGCGTACCCCATCGTGGTTGACCCCCGGTCGGAGGCCGGGGCCCGCTCGGGCAACGACCACTCCCGGTCGCCGGCGCCAACGGCGTCGGAAGGACAGGGACGGTCGGTAGCGGGGTGGGACGGGTCCACACCTCCGCCACACATCACGAGGAGTACGCCCGCACATGGCACGTCTAGCTGGCGTCGACCTCCCCCGCGAAAAGCGGATGGAGATCGCGCTCACCTACATCTTCGGCGTGGGTCGCACCCGCGCCCTGGAGACGCTCACCGCTACCGGCATCTCGCCGGACAAGCGCGTTCGGGACCTCACGGATGAGGAGCTGGTCCAGCTCCGCAACCACATCGAGGGCAACTACAAGGTTGAAGGCGACCTGCGCCGCGAGGTCGCCGCTGACATCCGCCGCAAGGTTGAGATCGGCTGCTACGCCGGCATCCGGCACCGCCGGGGCCTGCCCGTGCGTGGCCAGCGGACCAAGACCAACGCGCGGACCCGCAAGGGCCCGAAGCGGACCGTCGCCGGCAAGAAGAAGCCCGGCAAGAAGTAACTAGGAGCGCACAGACTTATGCCACCGAAGGCTCGTGCCGGAGCCGCCGTCAAGAAGGTCCGGCGCAAGGAACGCAAGAACGTCGCCCACGGGCAGGCGCACATCAAGAGCACCTTCAACAACACCATCGTGTCCATCACGGACCCGACCGGTGCAGTCATCTCCTGGGCGTCTTCCGGCCAGGTTGGCTTCAAGGGCTCCCGCAAGTCGACCCCGTTCGCCGCGCAGCTCGCCGCCGAGGCCGCCGCGCGTCGCGCGATGGAGCACGGCATGCGCAAGGTCGACGTGTTCGTCAAGGGCCCCGGCTCCGGCCGGGAGACCGCCATCCGTTCGCTGCAGGCCGCGGGCCTCGAGGTCGGGCAGATCTCCGACGTCACCCCGCAGCCGCACAACGGGTGCCGTCCGCCGAAGCGTCGCCGGGTCTGAGAGGTTAGAGAGAGATGGCTCGTTACACCGGTGCTGACTGCCGCCGTTGCCGGCGGGAGAAGATGAAGCTGTTCCTCAAGGGCAGCAAGTGCGATGGTCCGAAGTGCCCGTTCGAGTCCCGGCCGTTCCCGCCCGGGCAGCACGGCCGCGGCCGCACGAAGGAGACGGAGTACCTGCTCCAGCTCCGTGAGAAGCAGAAGGCCCGTCGTGTCTACGGCGTGCTGGAGAAGCAGTTCCGCGGCTACTACGAAGAGGCCGTGGGCAAGAAGGCCAAGACCGGCGAGGTTCTCCTGCAGATCCTCGAGTCGCGGCTGGACAACGTGGTCTACCGGGCCGGCTACGCCAGCTCGCGCGACCAGGCCCGCCAGCTGGTCAAGCACGGTCACTTCACGGTGAACGGCAAGAAGGTCGACATCCCGTCGTACCGCGTCAAGGAGCACGACATCATCGAGGTTCGGGGCAAGAGCAAGGAGCTCACCCCGTTCGTGGTGGCGCAGGCTCAGGCCGGTTCGCGTTCGGTGCCGGCCTGGCTCGAGGCGATCCCCAGCCAGATGAAGATCCTCGTGCACTCGCTCCCGGCCCGCCAGGTGATCGACACCCAGGTCCAGGAGCAGCTGATCGTCGAGCTCTACTCCAAGTAAGGGCTCGTTGCGGTGGCTCGCCCCTCGCGGGGCGGGCCACCGGAACAGTTTGTGTCGTGGGCGTCATATAGCGGGCGCCCCGGAAGAGAAGAGAAGAAATGCTCATCAGCCAGCGACCGTCTCTCTCCGAAGAGTCGATCAACGAGACCCGCTCCCGGTTCACCATCGAGCCGCTGGAGCCGGGCTTCGGCTACACCCTGGGCAACTCGCTGCGGCGTACGCTGCTGTCGTCGATCCCGGGTGCGGCGGTCACCTCGATCAAGATCGACGGTGTCCTGCACGAGTTCACCACGATCCCCGGTGTCAAGGAGGACGTGGTCGAGCTCGTCATGAACATCAAGGAGCTCTGCGTCAGCTCCGAGCACGACGAGCCGGTCAGCATGTACCTGCGTAAGCAGGGTCCGGGCGACGTGACGGCGGGCGACATCCAGCCGCCGGCCGGCGTCTCGGTGCACAACCCGGACCTCAAGCTCGCCACCCTTAACGGCAAGGGCCGGCTCGACATGGAGCTGACCGTCGAGCGGGGCCGCGGCTACGTGACGGCGGCGCAGAACAAGCAGGCCGGCGCCGAGATCGGCCGGATCCCCGTCGACTCGATCTACTCGCCGGTGCTCAAGGTGACCTACCGCGTCGAGGCGACCCGTGTCGAGCAGCGGACCGACTTCGACCGGTTGATCATCGACGTCGAGACCAAGGCGTCGATGGGCCCGCGTACGGCGCTGGCCTCGGCCGGTTCGACGCTGGTCGAGCTGTTCGGGCTGGCCCGGGAGCTGGACGAGACCGCCGAGGGCATCGACATCGGGCCGTCCCCGCAGGACGCCCAGCTGGCCGCCGACCTGGCGCTGCCGATCGAGGAGCTGGACCTGACCGTCCGCTCCTACAACTGCCTCAAGCGCGAGGGCATCAACTCCGTTGGTGAGCTCATCGGGCGCACCGAGGCCGACCTCCTCGACATCCGCAACTTCGGTCAGAAGTCGATCGACGAGGTCAAGATGAAGCTCGCCGGGATGGGTCTGGGGCTGAAGGACTCGGCCCCGAACTTCGACCCGGCGCACGTCGTGGACGCCTTCGGTGAGGCCGACTACGACAGCGACGACTACCGCGAGACCGAGCAGCTGTAAGCGCGGCTGAGGATTAACGAGGAGCACCGAGAATGCCCACGCCCACCAAGGGTCCCCGCCTCGGCGGCAGCCCGGCGCACGAGCGGCTGATGCTGGCCAACCTTGCCACCGCGCTGTTCCAGCACGGCAAGATCCAGACCACCGAGACCAAGGCCCGGCGGCTGCGTCCGCTCGCGGAGCAGCTCATCACCAAGGCCAAGCGCGGCGACCTCGCCGCACGTCGGCGGGTGCTGGGCGTCGTCAAGGACAAGGACGTGGTCTACGCCCTGTTCGACCAGATCGCCCCGCGGTACTCCAACCGCAACGGCGGCTACACGCGGATCGTGAAGACCGGCCCGCGCAAGGGTGACGCCGCCCCGATGGCGATCATCGAGCTGGTCGAGGAGCTGCAGGTCGCGGCGCCGAAGGCGAACAAGAAGACCGCGGCCCGCAAGGCCGCGCAGCAGGACAAGGTCGAGGCGCTCGCCCCCGAGGACGAGGCCCCGCAGTCGAAGCCGGCCGACGACCAGGACGCCGAGGCGCCCGTCTCGGCCTCCGGCGACACCGCCGCCGCCCGCGAGGACAGCGACGAGGCCAACGAGAACGACAAGGCCTGAGCCAGGCCACGAGCGGGCCCGGCACCCCTTCAGGGGTGCCGGGCCCGACCCGTCAGGAGGTACGAGTGGACGAGCGCACCCGGCTCCGGCTGGACGTCTCCTACGACGGCACGGACTTCTCCGGCTGGGCCGCCCAGCCCACCCGTCGTACGGTCGCCGGGGTGATCGTCCAGACCCTCGACCTGGTGCTCGGGGCGGGGACCGCGGCCGGCCTGACCGTGGCCGGGCGTACCGACGCGGGGGTGCACGCCAGCGGGCAGGTGTGCCATGTGGACCTGCCGGCCGCCGTGTGGCGGGAGCACGAGGGGCGGCTGCTGCGCAGGCTGGCCCGGCTGCTCCCGACCGACGTGCGGATCCGGGCGATGGCCGAGGTGCCCGCCGACTTCGACGCCCGGTTCTCGGCCACCTTCCGCCGCTACGAGTACCGGGTGACCGACGCCCCCTGGGGCGCCGAGCCGCTGCGCCGGCGGGACACCCTCGCCTGGTCGAAGGCGCTCGACCTGGACGCGCTCAACGCCGCCGCGGCGGGCCTGGTGGGGGAGCACGACTTCGCCGCGTACTGCCGGCGCAAGGAGAACGCCACCACCCTGCGCGAGGTGACCCGGCTGGACTGGCGGCGCGACCCCGACGGCATCCTCGTCGCCACCGTGCAGGCCGACGCGTTCTGCCAGGCGATGGTGCGCAGCCTCGTTGGCGCGATGCTGGTGGCTGGCGACGGCCGGCGCCCGGTCGACTGGCCGGGCAGCCTGCTCAGCCGGCGGGAGCGGTCCAGCGAGGTGACCGTCGCGCCGGCGCACGGGCTGACCCTGGTGGCGGTCGGCTACCCGGGTGACCCGGCCGGGTACGCCCGCCGCGCCGAGCTGACCCGCCGGCTGCGCGTACCCGTCGAGGGCTGAGACGACACCGCGGGGGGGGGGGGGGCGGGCCGCCCCCCCCCCCCCCCCCGGGGGGGGGGGGGGGGGGGGGGGGGGGGGGGGGGGGGGGGGGGGGGGGGGGGGGCGGTGGTGGTTTTTTTTTACGCCACGCGGGGGGGGGGGGCCGTCCGGCCCGCACCCGCACCCCCGATGTGTCCTCCTCAGTCGCCGGCGGACTCGCCCTCCTGGGAACCGGTGGCCTCCTCGGTCGGCTGGACGGCCGTCCCGCCTGCCGCGCGACGCTCCAGCACGCCCTGGTTGAGGTGCAGCTCGATCATGTCGAAGAGGACCTCCCGGACGGCGGTGTCGCCGGACCGGATGGTCTCGCCGTCGACGCGGGCCACCAGGGCGTACGCGAGGTAGTGGCCGCGTACCTGCCAGCCGACGCGGGCCGGTGCCGTGCCGATCGCCTCAGTCTCCTCGTCGGCCACCATGCCACGGAAGCGGCCCTGCCGATCGTCGAGGATCTGGCGGATCCGGTCGCGGGCGCGCTCGGCGCTGGCCCGGTCCGTCAGGTTGAACAGGCCGGTGGTGACCAGGTGTTCGCCGTCCGGGGACCGCAGGGTCGCCCGGACCACCTGGTTGCAGCCCAGCCGGACGAGCAGCTCGGCGACCTCCCCGGTGGCGGCCACCGCGCAGCTGCCGCCGGAGTGCGTCTTGAGCACCTGGTACGGGGCCTCGCCGTCGCCGGGTACGAGCTGCCGGCCGGGGAAGACCTCCTTGGCGGTCAGCGGGGCCTGGTCGGTGTCCCGGGAGTCGAGGTCCTGCTGGTCGGGTGCGGACGAGCCGGCTGCGGCGGGCTGCTCGGTCGGCCTGGTCCGCGGGTCGGTGTCCCGCTCGTTGACCAGTGCGGCGGCCCCGAGGCCGCAGAGGGCGAGCAGGACCAGCACCGCCGCACCACCGACGACCACCTGCCACATCCGGCCGCCGCCGCTGCGCGCGCGGGGTTCCATCGGGACGGCCGAGGCGTACACGGGGGTGCGGGGCCGCTCCGGGGGCGGGCTGGACACCGGCTCCGGGGGCGGGCTGGACACCGGCGCCGGCTCGGCGGGCGGCAGCGCCGTCCGCGTGGTCCGGGGGAGCGACGGTGTGGGGAAGCGGGACGGCGACGGGCCGGCCGGAGGCTGGGGACCGGCGCTGGGCACCGACGGCCCGGACGCGTCGTCCGGGTACTCCAGGAATGCGTCCTCATCGGACTCGTACCGATACACCATGTCGCCCAGAGTAGGAGCCAATGTCCCTTTAGGTGGTAAAAATGGGAAATTGTGGTGACGGTGGTGACGGTTCGTGCTGCCCGCCACCCGTGCCGGCCGCCCCCCGGCGTGCCTGCGAGAATCGCCGGGTGACCGGCGACCACTACTTCACCGCTGAACCCGCGACCACCGCCCACCCGCGCGAGGTCGAGTTCACCGTCGCCGGCCGCGACTACACGCTCACCTCCGCCGGCGGGGTTTTCTCCGCCACGCGGCTCGACCCCGGCACCGCCGTCCTGCTCCGCAAGGCCGAGCTGCCGTCCGCCGGCACCACCGGCGACCTGCTCGACATCGGCTGCGGCTTCGGACCCATCACCTGCGTGCTCGCGACGTGCGCGCCGTCCGCGACGGTCTGGGCGGTCGACGTCAACGAACGGGCCCGCCAGCTGACCGCCGCCAACGCGGCCCGGATCGACGCGGCCGAGCGGGTGCGCGTGGCCGCGCCGGACGACCTGCCGGCGGACGTCACCTTCGCCCAGATCTGGTCCAACCCGCCGATCCGGATCGGCAAGGAGGAGCTGCACCAGCTGCTGGCGCGCTGGCTGCCCCGACTCGCCCCGGACGGGGTCGCCTGGCTGGTCGTCGCCCGGCACCTCGGCGGCGACTCCCTGCACCGCTGGCTGGTCGACTCCGGCTGGCAGGTCGAGCGCCACTCCAGCCAGAAGGGCTTCCGGGTGCTGCGCGTCACCCGGTAAATGGCTGGGCCGTCCGGCGGCGGCTCGGGCAGGATGCCGGCGTGGGATATGTGGACGTGGCAGGGGTCGGGCACATCCTGCCCGACGGCCGGGAACTCTTCACCGACGTGTCGTTCCGGGTCGGCGAGGGGGCCAAGGTCGCGCTGGTCGGGCCGAACGGCGCCGGCAAGACGACGCTGCTGCGCATGGTGGCCGGTGACCTGGCGGTGAAGAGCGGCACGATCGCGCGTACCGGTGGGCTCGGCGTCATGCGCCAGTTCATCGGCATGATCGGCGACGAGTCCACCCTCGCCGACCTCGCGCTCTCGCTCGCCCCACCGGCGTTGCGCGCCGCCGGGCGTCGGCTCGCCGAGACCGAGGCGGTCATGCGGGCTGCCGAGGTGCGCGGCAAGTACAGCACCGCCGCCGGCAAGGCCCAGCTGGCGTACGCGGACGCGCTGGCCGCCTGGGGCGAGACCGGCGGGTACGACGCGGAGGTGCTCTTCGACACCGTCTCCACGATCGTGCTCGGGCTGCCCTGGGACGCCGCGCGGGAACGGCCCGTGCGCACCCTCTCCGGCGGCCAGCAGAAGCGCTTCGCCCTGGAACTGCTGCTGCGCGGCCCCGACGAGGTGCTGCTCCTCGACGAGCCGGACAACTTCCTCGACGTCCCCGGCAAGCGCTGGCTGGAGGCGCGGCTGCGGGAGTCCGGCAAGTCGGTGCTCTACGTCTCGCACGACCGGGAACTGCTGTCGCACACCGCCGACCGGGTCGTCGCCGTCGAGGGCGGCAGCGCCTGGGTGCACCCCGGCGGCTTCGCCAGCTGGCACGCGGCCCGGGTCGCTCGCCACGACCGCCTCGACGAGCTGCGCAAACGGTGGGACGAGGAGCACCAGAAGCTGCGCGAGCTGATGCTGATGTACAAGCAGAAGGCCGCGTACAACTCCGGGATGGCCTCGCGCTACCAGGCCGCGCAGACGCGGCTGCGCAAGTTCGAGGAGGCCGGGCCCCCGCCCGAGCCCCCGAAGGACCAGGACATCCGGATGCAGCTCGCGGGCGGGCGCACCGGCAAGCGCGCCGTGATGTGCGAGCAACTCGAACTCGACAACCTCACCTACCCCTTCGACCTGGAGATCTGGTACGGCGACCGGGTCGCGGTGCTCGGCGCCAACGGGACGGGAAAGTCCCACTTCCTGCGCCTGTTGGCCCGGGGCGGCACCGACCCCGACCCGGCCAACGGGCCGGTCGACGGCGCCGAGAAGCTCGCCCCGGTCAAGCACAACGGGGTGGCCCGGCTCGGCGCCCGCGTCCGCCCCGGTCACTTCTCCCAAACCCACGACCGGCCGGAGCTGACGGACCGGACGCTGGTCGAGATCCTCTGGCGGGGCGACGAACACCGCGCCGGCATGGACCGGCACGCGGCGATGGCGGCGCTGTCCCGGTACGAGCTGGCTGGGCAGGGCGACCAGCGCTTCGGCACCCTCTCCGGCGGGCAGCAGGCGCGCTTCCTCGTACTCCTGCTGGAGCTGTCGGGGGCGACGCTGCTGTTGCTCGACGAACCCACCGACAACCTCGACCTGGCCAGCGCGGAGGCCCTGGAGACGGGCCTCGCGGCCTTCGCCGGGACGGTCGTCGCGGTGACCCACGACCGCTGGTTCACCCGCTCCTTCGACCGCTTCATCCTGTTCGGCGGGGACGGTGAGGTGGTGGAGACCCCCGAGCCTGTCTGGGACGTGCGGTGATCCCCGCCGACCTGCCCGAGCGCCTGTGCGCGGTCGGCGGCGTGGTCGCGGTGGCGCTCGGTGGCAGCCGCGCCCGGGGCGAGCACCGGCCCGACTCCGACTGGGACCTCGGCCTCTACTACCGCGGCCCGCTCGACGTGCCGGCGCTGCGGGCGCTCGCCGCGTCGGTCGCCGACGATCCCGACGTCGGCATCGGCGAGCCCGGCGGCTGGGGCCCGTGGGTGGACGGGGGCGGCTGGCTGCGGATCGGCGGGGTCGCCGTCGACTGGATCTACCGCGACCTCGACCGGGTGCACCAGGTCTGGGCCGACTGCCGGGCCGGCCGGTACGAGGTGGGCGTGCAGCCGGGACACCCGCTTGGGTTCTACTCCCACGTGTACGCGGGAGAGGTGGCCCGGTGCCGGATCCTGGCCGACCCGACCGGTGAGCTGACGGCGCTGCGCGCCGAGACGTCCACGTACCCGCCGGAGTTGGCCGCCGCCCTCGCGGCCGGCGGGTGGGAGGTGGACCTCCTGCTCGCGGGCGCCGCCAAGGCGGTCCCGGCGGGCGACAGCGGGTACGTCGCGGGTTGCCTGTTCCGGGTCGTCGGAGTGCTCGTCCAGGTGCTGCACGCCCGCGCCGGACGGTGGCTGCTCAACGAGAAGGGGATGATCGCGTCGGCGGGCCGGCTGCCGGGCGCACCGCCGCAGTTCGCGGACCGGGCACAGGCGCTGCTCGGCGCGGTCGGCCGCACCCCGGAGGAGTTGGCCGCGACGATGGCCACCGGGCGGGCGCTCGCAGCCGAGGTGCTCGGCTGACCCGTTCCGCTTCCGCCGGCGGGC
The DNA here is from genome assembly GCF_040656655.1 of Micromonospora sp. NPDC049799. NCBI lineage: Bacteria > Bacillati > Actinomycetota > Actinomycetes > Micromonosporales > Micromonosporaceae > Micromonospora > Micromonospora sp. NPDC049799. The sequence goes on along the minus strand of NZ_JBFAMU010000037.1, from coordinate 1,099 downwards.
ATAGGGTGGATCTCGTGACTGAGATGACGTACCGCCGGCTGGGCGACTCCGGGCTCGTGGTGTCCGTGGTCGGCATCGGCTGCAACAACTTCGGCCGGAAGCTCGACCTCGACGGCACCCGGGCGGTGGTCGACGCCGCCCTCGACGCCGGCATCACCTTCTTCGACACCGCCGACATCTACGGCGAACCGCAGGGCGGCTCCGAGGAGCTACTAGGTCAGGCGCTGAAGGGCCGCCGCGACGACGTGGTGGTGGCCACCAAGTTCGGCATGGACATGCACGGCCTCAACGGGCCGGACTTCGGCGCACGGGGTGCCCGGCGCTACATCGCCCGGGCGGTGGAGGCGTCGCTGCGCCGGCTCGGCACCGACCACATCGACCTGTACCAGATGCACGAGCCCGACCCGGACACCCCGATCGACGAGACCCTCGCCGCCCTGGACGACCTGGTCCGTGCTGGCAAGGTGCGCTACCTGGGCAACTCCAACTTCGCCGGCTGGCAGATCGCCGACGCAGACTGGACCGCGTCGTCCCAGGGCCGGACCCGGTTCATCTCCGCGCAGAACCACTACTCGCTGCTGGAGCGGGGCGTGGAGGCCGAGGTCGTCCCGGCCTGCGAGCGCTTCGGCCTCGGCATGCTGCCGTTCTTCCCGCTGGCCAACGGGCTGCTCACCGGCAAGTACCGCCGGGACCAGGCACCGCCCGCCGGCAGCCGCCTCGCCGGTGGCGGCCGGTACGCGGCCCGTCTCGCCGCCGCCGACTGGGACACCATCGAGGCGGTCGAGGCGTACGCGAAGGAGCGGGGCCTGTCCATGCTCCAGGTGGCGATCGGCGGGCTGGCCGCCCAGCCGGCCGTGACGTCGGTGATCGCCGGCGCCACCAGCCCCGAGCAGGCACGCGCCAACGCGGCAGCCGGATCCTGGCAGCCCACCGACGAGGACCTGACGGCCCTCCGGGACGTGCTCGACCGGTAGGGGTGTGTGCCGCCGTCCGCCGTCCGCCGTCCGCCGTTGGGCGGCTGGCGGTCGGGGGCTGCGCTGCCGTTAGACGACCTTGTTGACCAGCACCCGGTCACCGACGAGGAGGGTGTCCTCCATCG
>NZ_JBFAMU010000036.1:0-21861 GCF_040656655.1 Micromonospora sp. NPDC049799 | reverse complement strand
CGCGGGGGTTCCTGCCCAAGGGCGCACCCGGTGGCGCGCTCGCCGACGTGATCCGCCGGGTGCACGCCGGTGGCCGGTACGTCGATCCGTCGCTGGCCGCGGACGCGCTGCTCATCCCGCCGTGCCCGCTCACCCCGCGGGAGCTGGAGACGCTGCGTCTGGCGCAGGACGGTTCGCCGGCGGCGGCGATCGCCCGTCGGGCGCACCTGTCCACCGGCACGGTGCGCAACTACCTGGCGGCGGCGGTGCAGAAGCTCGGCGTGGACAACCGCGCCGAGGCGGTCCGTGCCGCCCGCGACGCGGGCTGGCTCTGACCACCGCGACCCGCGATTTCGCGATCCGGTCCGCCGGTCACCGGGCCGATGCCAGGATGGACGGGTGCCAGCCTCGCCGACTCCCGGCGCGGGGCCGACCTGACCCGGCAGGGGGAGAACGTGGGCGACGACAAGGAAATCCGGTCCTTCCGGCTGGACGTCCCGGACGAGGCGATCGACGACCTGCGTCGCCGGATCGTGGCCACGCGCTGGCCCAGCCGAGAGCTGGTCCCCGATCGCTCCCAGGGCGTGCAGCTGGCGACGGTCCAGGAGCTGGCCCGCTACTGGTCGACCGATCACGACTGGCGCGCGTTCGAGGCGAAGCTGAACTCCCTGCCGCAGTTCACGACCGACATCGACGGCGTCGAGATCCACTTCGTCCACGTGCGGTCACGGCACGAGAACGCCCTGCCGCTGATCATGACGCACGGTTGGCCCGGCTCGGTCGTCGAGCTGCTCGGGGTGGTCGGCCCGCTCACCGACCCGACCGCGCACGGCGGCACCGCAGAGGACGCATTCCACCTGGTGCTGCCGTCCTTGCCTGGCTACGGCTTCTCCGGCGAGCCCACCGAGCTCGGCTGGGAGAACGGCCGCATCGCAGGCGCGTGGGCGGAGCTGATGGACCGCCTCGGCTACACGCGCTACGTCGCCCAGGGCGGCGACGTGGGTGCCGCCGTCACGGACGCGATGGGCCGCAAGGGACCCGAGGGGTTGCTCGGCATCCACGTCAACCTGCTCGCTGGAGCGATCGGTCTCAAGGACAAACTGCCGGCGGAGTCCGAGCAGGAACGTGCGGCGCACGACGCGCTCAACACGTTCACCACGGACGGCTTCGGCTACTTCCTGGAGCAGTCCACCCGGCCGCAGACCATCGGTTACTCCCTGCTGGACTCACCCGTCGGGTTGGCGGCCTGGATGCTCGACCACGACACGGACAGCTACTACAAGATGTCCCGCGCGTTCGTCGACGGCCAACCGGTGGGCGGTCTGACCCGGGACAGCGTCGTCGACAACATCACGCTGTACTGGCTGACCGGCACCGGTGCCTCGGCCGCCCGGTGGTACTGGGAGTTCGGCCGATTCCAGGCGGCGTCCGCCGCGGCCGGACAGCCGCCTCCGGCGGTCTCGGTTCCGGTCGGCTTCACGACGTTTCCCGGCGAGATCTGGGCTGCCCCGCGCAGCTGGGCCGAGACGGTCTACCCCGGTCTGGCCTACTTCAACGAGGTCGACAGGGGCGGCCACTTCCCCGCCTGGGAGGAGCCCGACGTGTTCGCGGCCGAGGTGCGGGCCGCGTTCCGGCCGATGCGGACATCCTGAGCCCGCTCGGGGTCACGGTGAGCAGCTTCTGACGGAAGGGCGGCCGCCGGCGGACAGCCCGGCGCTACCGTGGGCGACGTGCGTACCGTCGAACTGGTCTGCTCGCCGGCACTGGAGGCGGCGGTACGCGCCGCCTGGGAGCGGCTGGCCGCGGCCGGCCTGCCGAGCCTTGCCGGCAACACCCATCCCACCAACCGTCCGCACCTGACCCTCGCGGCGGTGGACGACTTTCCGCCGGGAGCGGCGGCGCGGCTCGGCGCGCTCTTCGCCGAGGTGCTGCCACTGCCGGTGAAGCTGGTCGATCTGCAGGTGCTGGGCGGCAGCGCGCCCCTGGTGTGGTCGATCCGCCCGGATCCGTCGTTGACCGCGCTGCACGCCGCGGTGTGGGAGGTGCTGCGCGACGCGGACGGACACCATCCCTGGCACTCGCCCGGACGGTGGCGGCCACACGTCAGCCTGGCGTTGCGGTTCCGAAACGCGGACGCGGCGCTGGCCCGGGCCGTGGTCGGTGCGGACGGTCCAGCGGGAAGCTTCGTGGCGGGCCGCACCTATGACAGCGTGGACCGCTCGGTGACCCCGCTGCGCTGAACCGGGGTGCCCCTCGCGGAAACGGCGACGGCGGTCACCGGGGCGGTGGATGCCCCGGTGACCGCCGTCGTCAGCGGTACCCGGTCAGCGCGGCGGAGCCGGGAGGTCGTGCCGGACGAACGGGCCGTCGGTCTTGACGGCGGTCCGCGCCGCGACGCTGCTCGACTGGTCGGTCGCCCACAACCGGACGGAGCCGTTGAGCGTGCGGACGGCGAAGCCGATCTGGAACCCGCCGGAGTTCTGCCAGGTGAACGCGGTCGGGTCGGACACGTACGTCTCACCCGAGGTGACCGGCGTCCACGCGTTCCAGGTGCTGGAGCCCGCCGAGGTCTGGACGGATCCGTAGATGGTGCCGTCGGCCCCGCGGACGAAGACCCAGACCCGCCCGCTCGTCGGGCTCAGCACGGCGGTCGCCGGACCCTGCGGCACGACCAGCGAGGTGTCCCCGATGGTGGTCCAGGTGTTCGGCCACGTGCCATCGGTGTTCTGGACCTGCGTCCGGACGGATCCGTCGGAGTGCGTGCCGAACACCATCAGGCGCGGGCCGGGCAGCAGCACGGTGCTCGGCGTGCCGGTGAGACCGGTGCCGCCCAGGCTGGTCCACCCGGAGGTGAGGGCGCCGGCCTGCCACGTGGCCACCTGCGGCGTGCCCGCCGTCGTGTTCACGAGGACGGTCGCCGCACCGTTCGCACCGGCCACGACGACCGGGGTGCCGGTGAACCCGCTGCCGCCGAGCGAAGTCCACGCCATCAGGTCACTGGTCGGGTTCTCGTGCCAGCGGTACCAGAGCGCCCCGCTCGCGTCGGTCGCGAAGACCACCAGCTTGCCGTCGGACAGCCGCACCGTCGCGGGCTCCGACTTCATCGCGCCGCCGAGTTCCAGCCACGGGTTCCAGTCCGGCATGCCCGCGGTCTTCTGCATCAGCATCCGAATGTCGCTGTCGGTCTCGTGGGCCAGCAGGGCGACCTTGTTCTCACTGTTGGCCACGAGCGCCGGCTTGCCGGTGTGCGCCTCGTTGCCGGGTGCGGCGGCCCACTGGATCTCCTGGACGGCGTCCGGGTTGGCGCGGCCGTGCAGCAACCGTCCGATGTTGTCGGTGTAGGCGACCTCGAGTGTGCCCAGGGCCGTGTTGACGGCCGGTGCCTGCATGACCGCGACCGGCGTGTTCTCCTGGATCGGCGTGGCCGGCCGGGCCGGGCTGGCCACGGCGCCCTGCGTGCAGGTGTTCGTAGTGGTGAAGACGTTCGGGAAGCCCCAGCCGGAGCCGATCTTGTGGAAGACCAGCTCCCAGCTCAGGGTGTCCTCACGGTAGCGGTACTGGTACAACTCGCCGTCGGCCTGGATGCCGTAGAGGGTGTCGCCACCTGCGGAGAACAAGCCCTTGGTGAAGGAGCCGAACCCGGTTCCACCGACCAGCTTGTCGCGGCTGATCCACCGCTGGCTGACCGGGTCGAAGCGGTGCCGGTAGAGCTGGCCGTCGGCGGCCCGTCCGTAGAGGACACCCGGGGAGGTGGCGACCAGCAGGTTGTACCGGTCCCAGCCGGTGTCGAGAATGCGGCCGGAGATGGTCCAGGTCCGCGACGTCTCGTCGAAGCGGTACCAGCGCAACATGCCCTTGCCGTCGATCAGGTAGAAGTCGCCGCGTTCGTCGACGGTGATCTTGTCGCGGAGGGTGGCGCCGGCATATCCCTGGAAGCTCGAACTGATCAGCCAGTTCTGCTTGCCGTCGACGTATTCGAATTGGGTGCCGGTCCACCGGTAGCGGGTGAGGCCGGCGGAATTGATGCCGTAGACGCGGCCGTCCGGGCCGCCGAGCAGCCGCCCGAAGTTGGTCCAGCCGCTCGATCCGATGGTCGTCGCGCTGGTCCACGTGCCGCCGGTCCTACCGGGCGTGCTGTACGTGCGCCGGACCAGCGTGCCGGTGCTGGTGCTGTTGAAGAACACGGCCGGACCGGTGCACGAGAACTGGTCGGCGGCCTGTGCCGGGGACGCCGCGAATGGTACGGCGAGGCTGCCGGCGACAACGGTCAGCGCGGTGGCGAAACGCATCACGGTGCGCCGGGAAACTGTTCCCGATAATCTGTTCTGGGAATTGTCGGACATGGTGCTGACGATCCTCCCCCGTGTGTGTCCGGTGCAGGCGCTAATGCCGATGAATGGCCGCCGCACCGAATGGAAAAAACTGCGTCCGTGGTGAGCCGGGACGGTCGACCGACGTCGACGGCGTCCATGATGCATGACGGCATGCCCCCTGCCAAGCGCTCTTCAGGGACGCTCCGGGCAGGGAAAATATCGGACTTCTCACCTCTTATTGCGCGGATCCATCGGCGCTGACGTCACGATCTGTAGTTATCGCAGGTCGGACGCGTGTGCGGCGGTAGTCGCCGTCTCCGGGCTTGACATAGACGGGGACCCACTGCGACGGTACAGCGGCGCAATTGAATGAGCAGCACACACGGGGGTGTGAGGTCGTGTCCAATCGCATGTCTGCGCATAGTCGCCAACGGGTTCTCCCGAGCTGTCCAGGTGGTCTCCGCTCGGTCTGAGTCCCGTTTTCTTCGTCCGTCGCATCCTCATGCCCTCCGGCTGCCGCGTCCGTCGTCCCCGGTGTTGATTCGCCGCCTCTGACGTCGCCACCCCTCGGGCCCACGTACACCCGACGACCCGTTCCCGCGGGCGGTTTCGGCGCGCCCCGGCGCGCCCGTGCCGCCCGTCCGCTCACCCATCAACCCGGGGGTTGACGATGTCCTTCGGCCTTCGGCGCGTGTTCGACCGGTCCGACCGGTCGGCGCCGCGCCGCCACCTGCTCAGTGCCACGGTGCTACGACCCGCCGTCGCCGCGGCCATGGTGGGTGTGCTCGCGCTCAACCTGGGCGGCAGTGGGGTGAGCGGACTGTCCACCGGCCAGCACGGGCAGCCCGGTCGCGATGGTGCCGGTCGCGGCACCGCAGCCGGTGACAGACCCGGACAGGCATGGGAGTCCGCCGCCGGACGCGGGCAGGTCGCGAAGGGCAAGCCCAACCGCGACCTGCCGAAGTCGCTGCGCGGCCAGTATCCGCTGCACCGGCTGCCGCAGGAGGCGACGTCACGCGCCAACAAGGCGACCGTGGCGAAGCCGCCGGCCGGCACGGCGAAGGGCTACGACAAGGCGACCAGCCGCGAGCGCCCCGCCGAGCGGGACGAGCGGAAGCGGGTGTACGACAACGCCGACGGTTCCCAGACCACCGAGATCTCCACCGCCCCGGTCAACTACAAGCGCCCCGACGGCAGTTGGGCGCCGATCGACCCCACCCTGGTGCCCGCCGCCGACGGGCCCGGCTGGCGCAACACCGCCGACGCGGTCGAGACGCGGCTGGCCGACCGGGCCGACGCGGCCGAGCTGGTCCGGCTGACCTTCACCGGTGGCGCCCAGTTCGGATTCCGGCTCGCCGACGCCGGTCCGGTGGCCGGGCAGGCCACCGCACAGGGCGTCACCTACCCCAGGGTCCGGCCGGACGTCGATCTACGCCTCGAGCCCCGCCCCGGCGGCGTGAAGGAGACCCTCGTCCTGCACTCGGCGCAGGCCCCGACGTCGTACGTCTTCCCGCTGGCGCTGCGAGACCTCACCGCGAAGCTGGTCGACGGCCAGGTGGTGCTGACCGACAAGGCGGGCACGCAGCGGGCCGTCATCCCGCCGGGCTACATGGTCGACGCCGGTGCGGGCTCCGACGGCCCGGCCACCTCGACCGGCGTCACCTACCACCTCGACACCGTCGGTGGTCAGCCCGCCCTGCGGGTCACCCTCGACCGCGCGTGGCTGAACGACCCCGCCCGCAGCTACCCGGTGGAGGTCGACCCGACCGTCGGTCCGCCGGTGACCGGGATCGGCTCCGACAGCAGCATGTACGTCCACGGCGGCAGCTCGACCACCGGCGGTCAGGAACTGCTGGTGGGCCGGTCCAACGGGTCGAACGCGGCCGCCTACCTCAAGTTCGGTGGGCTGAGCCAGCTGCAGAACCACACCATCCACGGCGTCGCCCTCTCGGTGGTCAACTACGACGCCGCGAGCTGCAAGCCCCGCGCGGTGACCGTGCACCCGGTCACCGGCGCGTGGAGCGCCGGCACCGGCTACTCCTACCCAGGCCCGGCGGTGGGAAGCTCGCTGGCCAGCCGTTCCTTCGCGCACGGCTACATCGCCTTCGGCCAGTCCCAGTCGGCGTGCCCGGCCGCGGGTGAAGCGTTCGACCTCGGCGTCGCCGGCCGCAACCTGGTGCAGCGCTGGGTCAAGGGCGAGCAGGCCAACCACGGCCTGTCCCTGCGCGCGTCGACCACCGACTCCACGGCGTGGAAGCGGTTCGCCGGCACCGGCACCGCGAACCCGCCGAAGCTGTACGTCACCCACTCGCCGTACAACGCCACGTACGCGATCCCGAAGCCCAGCCCGGAACCGCCGGTCCTGCGCAACCAGGACGGCAAGGTCAAGGTCACCGTCACCAACCTCGGCGCCGAGGCCTGGACGCCGGCCAACTACTACCTCGCCTACCGGGTCTACAACGCGCAGACCGGTGCGGCGGTCACCCAGCAGCGGGCGGCGAACCTGCCGACCACCCTGGCCCGTGGTGCGAAGGTGACCCTCGACGCGACCGTCAAGCGGCTGGAGCCCGGGGCGTACTTCCTGGACTTCACCATGGTCCGCACCGGTGGGGTGGTCTTCACCGACCACCAGGTGCCGCCCGGTCGGATCGTCCTGCAGGTCTTCGACGTGCCGCCGGTGGTGCAGGAGCTGTACCCGGGCAACGGGTACCAGGCACCGACGCTCACCCCGTTGCTGTGGGCGCGGGCCGTCGACTCCGACGCGCCCCCCGGTGCCACCCTGTCGTTCAAGTTCGAGGTCTGCGACCGCTCGGACACCGGCGTGCTGAGCAACTGCACCAACTCCGGCTACGTCACCAAACCCTCCTGGGTGGTGCCGGCGGGACGACTCTCCTGGGGCAAGAGCTACGCGTGGCGGGCGTACGTCAAGGACGTCGCCAACGAGGTCCGCTCGCCGGACTCGGTGCTGGTGACCTCGGTGCCCCAGCCGGACCTGCTGTCCCGGATCGCCGGATCGCCGGACGCGGAACGCGGTCGGGAGTTCGACGCCCAGGTCGGCAACTACACCACCGCCGCCATCGACGCCACCGTGGCCACCGTCGGTCCGGAGCTGAACCTGCTGCGCACCTACAACAGCCTCGACCCCCGGCCGTCGGCCGCGTTCGGCGCCGGCTGGTCCAGCCGCTACGACATGAAGCTGACCCCGGACAACGACGGGTCCGGCAACGTGGTGATCCGCTACCCGGACGGCCAGGAGGTGCGGTTCGGCAAGAACCCCGACGGCACGTACGCCGCGCCCTCCGGCCGGGTCGCCCGGCTGACCGTCGACTCGACGAAGTGGCAGCTGCTGGACCGCTCCGGCACCACGTACGAGTTCTCCCTGCTCGGCAAGCTGAACAAGATCAGCGATAAGCGCGCACGATCGGTGCGCCTCCTCTACGACGCCATGACGGGCAAGCTGGCCAAGGTCCAGGTGTCCAACAGCCAGACCAACACCGCCGGCCGCGCGCTGCACTTCACCTGGACCGGTGAGCACATCACCACGGTCCGGACCGACGCGGTCGACGGCGCCCAACTGGCATGGACCTACACCTACACCGGTGACCTGCTCACCAAGGTCTGCTCGCCGACGGACGCGTGCACCTCCTACGAGTACGCCGCCGGTTCGCACTACCGCACCGCGGTGCTCGACGCCCGCCCCGACTCGTACTACCGGCTCGGTGAGGGCGAAGGCACGGCGGCGGCCAGCGACGTCGCCATCAACCTCGGCAAGGACGCCGGCACCTACCGGAACGTGACCCTGGCCCAGCCGGGTGTCGTCGAGGGCACCACCAACACCGCGGCCTCGTTCAACGGCACCTCCTCGGCGGTGGAACTGCCGAAGGGCCTGGTGAAGAAGAGCCGGGACGCCTCGGTGGAGCTCTGGTTCAAGATCGGCCTGACGCAGACCGGTGGCCCGCTGATCGGTTACCAGGACAAGGCGCTGGGCACCGCCGCCACCAGTGGTGTCCCGGTGCTCTACACCGGCACCGACGGTCGGCTGCGCGGCCAGTTCGCCGGCGGCACCATCGCGCCCATCACCTCCACCCTCACCGTGAACGACAACAAGTGGCACCACGTCGTCCTGTCCTCGATGGGCACCACCCAGACGATGTACCTCGACGGCGTGAAGGTCGGCGAGCGCACCGGGCAGACCATCGAGCACTCGCTGCTGACGTTCAACCAGGTCGGTGCCGCCTCGGCCACCACGCCGACCTCCTGGCCCGGCTGGGGCACGACCGCGCAGCGGCACTTCGCGGGCGTCATCGACGAGGTCGCCGTCTACTCGCGCCCGCTCGGTCCGGACACCGTCGGCGCCCACTTCCGGTACGCCAAGCCCGCCGCCCAGCAGCTGACGAAGGTCACCCTGCCCAGTGGGCGGGTCGCCAGCGAGGTCGAGTACGACACGGCCACCGACCGGGTCAAGGAGTACACCGACGACAACGGCGGCACCTGGAAGATCGGCCTGCCGACCATCTACGGCGGTGACGCCGACCTGCGGCGCAGCATCCAGGTCCTCGACCCGGGGAACCGCCCCCACCTGTACGAGTACGACGCGCTCGCCGGCCGCCTGCTGCGCTCGGGCACCCCGCTCGGCCTGGAGATGCGTGAGGAGGACCGGCCGGGCGAACCCACCTCGCCGCCGAGCCCGGATCCCACGCCGACCTGCACCCAGCCCGATCCCAACGACCCGGCGTTCTGCACGATCATCCCGGACACCTCCGGCGGCCCGGTCTTCGTCCGGCACCCCCTGGACGGGATGGCCATCCGCACGTACTCGTACAACGCCGAGGGGTACCAGAGCAAGGTCACCAACGAGGACGGCGCCTCGGTGGAGATGACCTACGACGGCCGCGGCCGCCTCGCCACCCGCAAGAACTGCCGTACCGCCACCCAGTGCTTCACCAGCTACTACACCTACTCGGCCATCATCACGGACGACCTGGACCCGAAGGTCGACCTGGCCGTCGAGTCACGGGACGGCCGCTCGGCGAACGCCACCGACACCATGTACCGCACGAGCTTCACCTATGAGCCGGACGGGCAACTGTCCAGCCAGACCAACCCCGACGGCAGCATGGTCAGCCACACCTACACCAACGGCGGCGAGATGGCCGTCGGCGGCGGCACCCAGCCGGCGGGCCTTCTCAAGACCAGCACCGACGCCCGCAGCAAGGTCACCAGCCACGCGTACTACAGCAACGGTGACCTGGCCCGGGTGACCGAACCGTCCGGCCTGGTCACCGAGTTCACCTACGACACCCTGGGACGCCGGCTCACCGAGAAGGTCATCTCCGACACCTACCCGGGCGGCGTCACCACCACCTACACCTACGACAAGCACTCGCGGGTGCAGACGGTGACCGGCCCGGCGACCACGGAGGCCATCTCCGGGACCAAGCACCAGTCCCGCTCCACCAACGAGTACGACGCCGACGGCAACGTCACCAGGACCACCGTCGTCGACCTGCTCGGCGGCGACCCGGAGCGGTCCACCACGACGGAGTACGACGAGTACAACCGGCCGGTCCGGATCGTCGACCCGGAGGGCAACGAGACCAGCTACGGCTACGACCGGTTCGGCAACCGCACCTCGATGACGGACGCCAACGACAACCGGTACGACTGGGCGTACACCGCGCAGAACAAGGTGGCCGAGGTGCGGCTGCGCGACTGGCGCGGCGACCCCGAGGGTGCTCCCGACACCGGTGACTACCTGGTGCTGCACTCCTACTCGTACGATTTCGCCGGCCGGCTGGCCAGCGACACCGATGCGATGGGCCGCCGGCTGGAGTACACGTACTACCGGGACGACCTCCTTCACAAGATCACCATGAAGGACTTCCGTAACCCGGACGGCACCAAGCGCGACTACGTGGTGGAGGAGAACACCTACGACGGCGCGGGCAATGTGACGAAGAAGGTCGCCGCCAACGGCACCCAGGTCACCGAACACACCTACGACCGCGCCGGCAAGCTCACCAGCACCGTCCTGGACCCGACCGGGCTCCGCCGGACGACCACGTTCGCCCACGACCCGAACGGCAACGTCACCCGCACCACCCGCACCGGCAACGCTTCGAACCTGCCCTGGCTCGTGGCCGCCGCGACGGAAACGGTCGAGTACACCTACGACAACGCCGGGAACCAGACCGTCGAGAAGGTGATCGCCGGTACCGAGACCCGGGTCACCAGCTACACCTACGACCAGCGTGGCCTGCGCACCAGCGTCACCGACCCGCGCGGCAACGTCACCGGGGCGAACAAGGCCGCCTTCACCAGCACATTCCGCTACGACGAACTCGGCCGGCCGGTGGGTGCGACCGGCCCGGCGGTGAGTGCCGAGAGCAACGGTGGCGCGCCGGCGACGGTCAGCCCGGAGACGTCGACCGACTACAACTCCTTCGGCGAGCAGACCGCCGCCCGCGACCCGCGCGGCCAGGTCACCCGGATGGAGTACGACAAGCTCGGCCGGCCGGTGCGCACGATCGCGCCGACCTATCAGCCGCCGGGCGTGACGGAACCGGTCACGCCGGAGACCCGCAACCGCTACGACGCCCTCGGCAACGTGGTGGAGACCATCGACCCGAGCGGCGCCACCCGGTTCTCCTACGACCAGCTCAACCGGATGACCCGTCGGGACGAACCGTCCAGCACGGACCAGGAACGGGCCGTCACCACGTACACCTACACCCGCACCGGTGAGGTGCTGTCGGTCACCGACCCGACCGGCGCGCGGGTCGAGTCGACCTACGACGACCTGGACCGGCAGGTCACGCAGACCCGGGTGGAGCGGCATCCGACGCTCCGCAACCTGGTCACCAGGATGGTGTACGACGACCGGGGCGACCTGACCTCGATCGTGTCCCCGACCGGCGCGACCACCGTGAACACCTTCAACACCGTCGGCGAGCTGACCCGCACCACCGCGCCGACCGGCGTGGCCACCGTTTTCGGCTACGACTTCGCCGGCCGCCAGGTGCGGATCTCCGACGGGCTCGGCCGGACCACCCGGGTGGCGTACGACCTGTTCGGCAACCGGACGGCCGACTCGCAGCTCAAGGCCGACGGCACCGTCCTGCGCACGCAGACCTACGGCTACGACGTCGCCGGCAACATGACCTCCTCCACGGACCCCTACCAGACCGCGACGACCTACCGCTACGACGCGGCGAACCGGCTGGTCGAGCAGGTGGAGCCGGTCACCGACAGCAAGTCGATCACCACCACCTTCGGGTACGACCCCGCGGGCAACCGCACCCGGTACACCGACGGGCGGGGCAACTCGACCGTCTACACGTACAACAGCCTCGGGCTGCCGGAGTCGGCGATCGAGCCCGCGACGGCCGCGCACCCGGCGGCGGCCGACCGGACCTGGACCGTCGGTTACGACGCCGAGGGCAAGCCGGTCCGGCTGAGCGCCCCCGGTGGTGTCCACCGGACCCGCACCTACGACGCGGCCGGGCGACTCACCACGGAAACCGGCTCCGGCGCCGAGTCCGCCACCGCGACCCGCACCCTCGACTACGACCTGGGCGGCCGACTGGTCAGCGCCAACGCCGCCAACGGCAGCAACTCCTACAGCTGGAACGACCGGGGCGCGCTGCTGAGCACCAGCGGCCCGTCCGGGACGGCCAGCTTCGGCTACGACGACGACGGCAACGTGGTCAGCCGCACCGACGTGGCCGGCACCGGCACCTTCGGCTACGTCAAGGGCCGGCTGGACGCGATCACCGACGGCATCACCGGACAGCAGCAGAAGCTGACCTACGACGCCGCCGGCGCGGTCAAGACGATCGACTACGGCAGTGGTCGGATCCGCACCTTCGGCTACGACGACTACGGCCGGGTCAACAGCGACGTCCTCAAGAACGCCGGCGGGCAGACCGTCGCCTCGGTCAGCTACGGCTTCGACCTGAACGGTCACCTGACCAGCAAGAACACCACGGGTACGGCCGGAGCCGGCAACAACACCTACGGCTACGACAAGGCCGGCCGGCTCACGTCCTGGACCGGGCCGGGCGGGACCATCGCCTACGAGTGGGACGACAGCGGCAACAGGATCCGGGCCGGTAGCAAGACAGCCACCTTCGACGCGCGCAACCGGCTGCTCTCCGACGGGGACTACACCTACACCTACAGCCCGCGGGGCACCCTGCGCGGTCGCACCAGCTCCGGTCTGACCGAGCAGTACGCGTTCGACGCCTTCGACCGGCTCACCGGAGCCGAGGGGCAGACCTACGCGTACGACGGCCTGGACCGCCTGGCCACCCGCGCCGGACGGACGTTCACCTACGCCGGGCTCGGCGACGACGTGGTCGCCGACGGGGTCGAGTACTACGCCCGGGGGCCGGGTGACGAGCTGCTCGCCACCGGCGCCGCCGGACAGCAACGACTATCGCTGACCGACGCGCACGGCGACGTGGTGGCCGCGTTCGACCCCGCCACGACCGACCTGACAGCGCTGAACGACTCCACCGCGTACGACCCGTTCGGCAAGAAGATCGGCGGCACCGGCAGCACCGGGAACCTGGGCTTCCAGGGCGACTGGACCGACCCGGACACCGGCAAGGTCGACATGGGCGCCCGCTGGTACGACCCCGGCACCGGTACCTTCGCCTCCCGCGACAGCGTCAACTACTCCAGCGGCGACTCGATCCTGGCCAACCGCTACACCTACGGCGCCGGCGCACCGCTGGACTTCGACGACCCGGACGGCCACTGGCCGAGCTGGGTGAACCGGGCGGCCCGCGCGGTCACCAACACGGTGTCCAACGTGGTGAACACGGTCACCAGCACGGCCAGCAGCTGGGCGTCGACGGCGTACAGCTGGGGACGCAGCGCCTGGAACTACGGTGTCTCGGCGATCAGGGCCGTCGGCAACTTCGTCTCCAGCGCCGCGAAGTATGTCGTCAACAAGGCCAAGTCGGTCGTCAGGACCGTCTACAACGGGATCAAGGCCGGCTTCAACTACGCGAGGGCTGCGGCGGTCAACTGGGCCAAACAACAGGCCCGCGTGGTGGCCCAACGGATACACCAGGCCAAGGCCGCGGTGACGAGAGCGGCGAAGGCGGCCGTCCAACAGGCGGTCAAGTTCACGAAACTGCCCGTCGTGCAGGCCCTGACGAAGCCGCTGATGGCCGGGGTGAAGCTGGTATCGGCCGGGATCAAGGTCGCGGCGAGCGTCGTCGCGGTAACGGCACAGGCCATCAAGGACCCGGAGAAGTTCAAACAGAACCTCTACCTCGCCGCGTCCCAGGCGCTCGCACCCCTGGTCGAGGGCGCCACGGAGATGTGGGACAAGGCGACCCAGTTCGTCGAGGACCATGCCGCCGAGATCGTCGGATTCGCCGTCGGCGCGGTGGTCGGCCTGGGCTGTGGCGCGGCCATCGGCTGGACCGGTGTGGGCGCGGTCGCGTGCGGCGCGCTCGCCGGTGCGGTCGGGTCGGCGGTCACCGGTGCGATGAACGGCAAGCGCGGCTGGGACCTGGTCGGTGATGCCGCCCTCGGCGGTCTCTTCGGCGCCGCCGGTGGTGCCCTGGGTGCCGTAGCAGGGCAAGCACTTGGCGCGGGAGTGCGCGCGCTTGGAAGCGGCATCCGCGCGGGAACTTCGAGGGTGGCTGGCCTCGGTACGAGGGTTGCAGAGCGTGCCTTCAGCGGTGGGCAACGTGCTACCCCGCAAATCGGTTGGGATCAGATGTCCGGGGGCGCTAAGCGTCTGGTTCACTCGTTCCAGAACAACCGGGTGGTAAGTCTTGGTAACGGCGCCCGTCCTCGCGCCATCGCCGAAGCCTCGGAATGGCTCAATCGCGAGATCGGGGTCTCACAGAGCGCTACTGGCGCACTGCGGGCAACCCTTGGCGTTGCTAACCGGGTAAGGTTCCCCAGAGGAGACACACCTATCCTTCACACCCATCCGACCTTCACCACAGTAGCGGGAGATTTGACCGAGGACATCTCTCGGGCGGGCTCTGCGACGGAGGCGGTCATCGACTGGGGCGGGAATGTCACTCACTTTAACAAGAACGGCATTATCGAGGACCCCATCGACTCGATCGTCAACTCTTTCGGCTACCTGGTTGGACGGCGATGACTGAAATTCGGGACGCAGGTGTGCCGGAGCAGTGCGTCTTCTGTGGCCACCTTTCATTCGGCATCGAGGGGGAGGATTTCTACCTCGCTCCGTACGCTCTGAATAATAGCGCTGATTCAGTCGAACGCCTGTCAAGTCAATGCCATCTGAAATGCCTGCGCGATTCGGGTCTTGGCGGGGAATGGTCGTCTGCCCAAGAGGATTACTACCGGAGTCGATGGCCTGAATTCGTGGAGTCCGACTCTGGGCTATGGAGGGTCCACGCAAGCAGAGAAGCCAAGGAGCTACCGATCTGGACCGCCGACGGCTGGTTCGCCACCTTGCCATTCTCCGCTGTGGCGGGCGCTACGGCTCGTGACGGTGCAGGCAGGGTGCTCATGCTGACCACCTCTGTGGTTGGCTTCGAGGGTGGCCCGTATGAGGTTGTCTTTTCTAGCTTGAAGAGCGATCCGGGAAATTCGGTACGGCTCTTGGACGTGCTGGCGGAAGCGGGTTCCCGCGAGTTCCTCCTGGATCCGGAACTGATGTCAGACGCGACTGTGCGCCGCGTAGAGGTGCGTAGCAAGAAAGCAGTTCTTTCGGCGGAGTATCAGGCTCGGCACCTTATCGCCATTCCTTCGGAAGTATTCCGGGCATGTGAGATGCTGGCCCGTCAGCCTTCGAGGCAGGGAAAAAGACGTAGATAGCGCCGAAGGGTCACCCGACATGGTTTGTGTCTTGGCTAGAGTGGGCTCACCGCAACCGTCGGTAAAGAATGTTGTGTGTGCGCCGTTGCCAATGGCGGCGCGGTTTCGGCAGGGGTAACAGAGAGGAAATCCTTGAAGAGCGCAACGCGTCGGCGATCCTGGCGACTCTCCGTCGGGGGAACGCTGACCATTTCAGCCTTGATTCTCGCGGTGTCATTGGCGTCCTTGGTCCAGGGTGGCCCTGCGGCTGCGGATGCGGCCAACAAGGGCGGGGACTTCGTACCCGTCAACACCGTCCTGCTGGACACCCGTAACGGCACCGGTGGCGTGACCGGTGCCCGGCCCGCTGGCGACACGGCGACCGTCACCGCCCTCGGCGTCGGCGGTGTGCCGTCGACCGGCGTGCGCGCACTGCTGCTGGACGTGACCGCCATCAGCCCCACGGCGGCCACGTACCTGACCGTGTTCCCGAAGGACGCGACCCGTCCGACCGCGTCGTCCCTCAACGCCGCCAAGGGCGAGGTGCTGACCAACTCGGTGGTCGTGCCGGTCGACTCCAGCGGTCAACTCAGCGTCTACAACCTCGCGGGCAGCACCCACGTCAAGCTCGACGTCCAGGGCTACTTCACCACCGGCACCACCGGGGCGGGCGGCGCGTTCGTCCCGGTCGACCACGCCCGGGTGGTGGACACCAGGAGCGGACTGGGCACCACCACCGGCCCGATCGCCGCCAACGGCAGCCGCACCGTCACCCTGACCGGCGGGGTGATTCCGGCCGGCGCGTCGGCTGCGCTGGTCGACGTGGTCGTCACCGGGGCCACCACGGTGAGCTTCCTCAACGTCGCCACGGCAGGTCAGGCCACCGCCGTGACGAGCCTCGACTACCAGGTGGGCACCACCTCGATGGGCATGAGCGTGAAGCTCCCCGCCGACGGCAAGGTCGTCCTCACCAACAAGGGCACCGGCACGGTGCACGCGCTGGTCACGGTGCAGGGCTACTTCACCGCCACGCCGACCACCGGTGCCGGTCTGCGTACCGTGCCGGCCACTCGGCTGCTGGACACCCGGACCGCCGGGTCCAAGACCCCGGTGCCGGCCAACGGCACGGTCGACGTGGCGGTCGGTGGGGTGAACGGCCTGCCGACCCGGGGGATCGCCGGCGCCGTGCTGAACCTGACCGCCGTCGGCCCGACCAGCACCGGTCACTTCACCGTCTGGCCGCTCGGCGCGACACCGGCCGTGGCGTCGGTGACGAACTTCAGCACCGGTCAGATCGCCCGTTCCAGCCTCGCGGTCGCCAGGGTCGGCGCCGAGGGCAAGATCCGGATCAAGAACAACAGCAGCGGGACGGTCCACCTGCTGGTCGACCTTCAGGGCTGGTTCGCCGACCCGGTGCAGGAACTGCCCACGGTGCCGTTCACCCGCATGTCGGTGCTGCAAGGCGAGCCGGACGGTTCTACGGTACGAAAGATCACACTCGCCTACACCGACAACGTCGGCGTGCTGCGGGTGGGCACTGTCGACCCGGGTGCCTGGAACGACGTCGCGTGGGCCCCGATCTCCGGCCAGGAGGCGTACACCGGCACGCCGTCGCTGCATCAGCGGACCGACAAGGGGATCCAGGTCGCGGCGCAGAACATCGACACCGACATCTGGTCGGCCAACGAGAGCACCGAGCCGGACTACCTCTGGCCGGCGCCGACGAGTCTCGGCGGATCGATGGCCGGTCCGCCAACCGGCCTGCGGGTCAGCACCGGCAAGGACGTCCTGTTCGCCGTCGACACCGACGGCCGCCTGTGGCAGTACCGCGAGCTCACCGGGCCGCCCACCTGGACCAGTCTGGGCGACGTCGACCTCGTCGGCCAGGTCAGCGTTGTGGACGACGACGAGGCGTACCGGCTGATCGCCACGACCACCGCCGGGACGGTGAAGACCGCCCTGTACTACGCCGACGGCAGCCTGTCGGGCTGGACCGACCTCGGGGGGAACGTCACCGGCACCCCGGCCGCGGTGTGGCAGCCCGGCAATCGGACGCGCATCGTGGCGCGGCGTGCCGACGGCGCGATCGTCACGAAGGCCGAGACCTCCACCACGACGTGGACCGGCGAGTGGGAGCGGATCGGTGACTTCACCGCCGCCGGATCCCCGGCGATCATCCTGGACCCGGAGCTCAGCCGGCTCGCCGTCGTCGCCCGGGGTCACGACGACGAGATCCACCAGGTGTTCGAGACGGCGACCGGATCGGCGACCTGGGGCCAGTGGTGGGTGCTGAACCCCGACCCCGTCGGCACGCCGGAGAACGCGGCGACCGATCCCGCCGTGGCGAAGGTCTCGACCGGCACCTCCCAGACCTACGTCATCGTGTTCCGCAACCGCAACGGCGCCTTCCGCCTCTACAGCAGGCAACTGTCGCCCGGCGACGGGCAGGGCCTGGCCGGCGCTCAGGTGTCCTACGCGGGGCGCACCCTTCCGGCTCCACCGGCCAGCTGAAGTCCTGCACCGATCGACCGTCCCCGTCGGCCCCCTGCGGCCGGCGGGGACCCGTCGTCTCTCGTGACCGGCGGACACACTCACCGCACAACGGGCCGCGGTGGCGCCGGAGCCGCCGGGCTGGGGGCTGACGGTCCACGACGCCTCGGTGATCGAGTTGCGGCCAATTCGATCTGTTGCGATGGCCTTCCGCGAGGTTTAATGCTCGGTAACTTGTGGCGCCAGTCACAAGGGAGGAGCCGCCGGCGATGCTGCGGGTGCGGAATCTCGAAGTCGTTTACGACGACGTGATGCTGGTCCTGCGTGGCCTCAGCATCACCGTCCCGCCGGGCGGGATCGTCGCGCTGCTCGGCGCGAACGGCGCCGGCAAGACCACGCTGCTGCGTGCGATCACCGGGCTGCTCGACATCCACCACGGCGAGGTCGTCCGGGGTGAGGTCACCCTGGACGGGGAGCCGGTGCACCGGCTCAAGCCGGCGGCGATCGTGCGTCGGGGTGTCGCCCAGGTGATGGAGGGGCGGCGGATCTTCGGCGAGCTGACCGTCGAGGAGAACCTGCGCCTCGGCGGGCACACCGACCCTCGGCGCGTACCGGGCCGGCTGGACGAGGTGTTCGACATGTTCCCGGTGCTCGCGGAGCGGCGCCGCCGGGCGGCCGGCTACCTCTCCGGCGGCGAGCAGCAGATGCTGGCGATGGGCCGGGCACTGATGGCCGGGCCGCGCTACCTGCTGCTGGACGAGCCGAGCCTCGGCCTCGCGCCACGCCTGGTCGAGCAGATTCGTGAGCTGATCGTGCGGATCAACGCCGCCGGCACCGCCGTGCTGTTGGTCGAGCAGAACGCCACCATGGCGCTGTCCGTCGCAGCCCACGGCTACGTGCTGGAGACCGGCCGGGTCGTGCTGGACAAGCCAGCCGAGCAGTTGCTCGCCGACGACGACGTCCGCGAGTTCTACCTGGGACTGCACGCCGGCGGCGACGGGCACGCCCGCCGGTCGTTCCGGGACGTGAAGCACTACCGGCGACGGAAGCGGTGGTTGTCGTGACCGAGATCCTGCGCTTCGACGACGTCCGGCTGAGCTTCGCCGGGGTCCGCGCCATCGACGGGGTGAGCTTCACGGTCGGCCGGAACGAACTGTTCGCGGTGATCGGCCCGAACGGCGCCGGCAAGACCTCCATCTTCAACGTGCTCTCCGGGGTGTACCGACCGCAGGCCGGACGGGTCGTCTTCGACGGCGTCGACCTGGTCGGCCGGCGGCCGCACGAGATCGCCGCGCTCGGGTTGGCCCGCACCTTCCAGAACGTCGAGCTGTTCGCCAACCTCACCGTCCTGGAGAACCTGCTGCTCGGCCGCCACCACCACCTCCGCTACGGCCCCCTCGCGGCGGTCTTGTGGCGGGGCCGGGCGCGGCGGGAGGAGTTGGCAGCGCGGGCCGCCGTCGAGGAGATCGTCGACTTCCTGGAGCTGGAGCAGTGGCGGCGGATGCCCGTCGGGCTGCTGCCGTACGGGGTGCAGAAGCGGGTGGAGCTGGGCCGGGCCCTGGCGATGGAACCGAAGCTGCTCCTGCTCGACGAGCCGGTCGGCGGGATGAACCTTGAGGAGACCGAGGACATGGCCCGCTACATCCTCGACGTCCGCGAGGAACTCGGCATCCCGATGGTGCTGGTCGAGCACGACATGGGCCTGGTGATGGATCTCGCCGACCGGGTGCTCGTCGTCGACTTCGGGCAGCCGGTGGCCACCGGCACCCCGGCGGAGGTCCAGACCCACCCGGACGTGCTCCGCGCCTACCTGGGGGAGGTGACCACGGCATGACCACGACGACCGCGCCGTCGGGCGCGACCGCCGCCGGAACCGCCGGCGCCGCCGCCACGACGATCGCCTCCCGGGTACGCGGACACGCGCGGGACACGCCGCGCCGGATCGCGATGCGGGAGAAGGTCCACGGCGTCTGGTCCGAGGTCACCTGGGAGTCGTACTGGGACACCGTGCTGACCGTCGCGCACGGCCTGCTCGCCCTCGGGATTGCCCCCGGTGACCGGGTCGCCGTGCTGGCCGAGAACCGCCGCGAGTGGCTCTGGACCGACGTGGCCGCGGTCGCCGTCCGGGCCGCCACCGTCGGGCTGTACCCGACCAACCCCGCCGAGGAGGCCGGCTACCTGCTGGCCCACTCCGGCGCGCGGGTGCTCGTCGCCGAGGACCAGGAGCAGGTCGACAAGGCCCTCGCGGTGCTGGACGACTGCCCGCACCTGGAGAAGGTGGTGTATCTCGAGCCGCGCGGCGTCCGGGGCCGCTACGACCACCCGGCGCTGCTGGCCTGGGACGACCTGCTGGCGCTGGGCACCGCGCACCGGGTCGCGCATCCCGGCGCGGTGAAGGAGTTGATGGCCGCAGCCACCGACGACGACCTGGCCACCCTCATCTACACCTCGGGCACCACCGGCCGCCCGAAGGGCGCGATGCTGACCAAC
This sequence comes from Micromonospora sp. NPDC049799, assembly GCF_040656655.1. NCBI lineage: Bacteria > Bacillati > Actinomycetota > Actinomycetes > Micromonosporales > Micromonosporaceae > Micromonospora > Micromonospora sp. NPDC049799. The sequence goes on along the minus strand of NZ_JBFAMU010000036.1, from coordinate 1,792 downwards.
GCCAACGTGGACTTCGCCGTGCGGACGGTCACCCACGGCGGGGGCCTGGCCGACCCGCCGCCCGGCCCGGACGACCTGACCCTGTCGTACCTGCCGTTGTGTCACGTCGCCGAGCGGGTCTTCACCACCTGGAGCAACGCGGGCGCGGGTGTGCAGGTCGCGTTCGCCGAGTCGATCGCCACCGTGCCGGCGAACCTGCGCGAGGTGCAGCCCACCCTGCTGTTCGGGGTGCCCCGGATCTGGGAGAAGGTGCTGGCCACGGTCACCACCCGGGTGGCGACGGCGTCCCCGCTCAAGCGGGCCGTGGCCCGGTTCTGGCTGCGGGTCTCCGACCGGATCGGCGCCCGGCTCGTCGCCACCGGCGGCCGGCACACGGCGGCCACCCGGCTGGCGTACGCCCTGGGGTGGGTCTTCTGCTACCGGGCGCTGCGCGAGCGGATCGGCGTGGGCAAGGTGCGCTACGCCGCCTCGGGCGCGGCCCCGATCGCCCCCGAGGTGCTGCGCTTCTTCATGGGCATCGGCGTGCCGATGCACGAGGTGTACGGCATGACGGAGAACTCCGCCATCGCCACCGGCAACCGCCCGGGCCGGGTGAAGCTCGGCACCGTCGGCGAGCCGCAGGAAGGTGTGGAACTGCGGATCGACGAGGCGACCGGGGAGATCCTCACCCGCCATCCGGGGGTGTTCGCGGGCTACCGGGACGACCCGGAGGCCACCGCCGCCGTGCGGGAGCCGGACGGCTGGCTGCACACCGGCGATGTGGGGGAGTGGGTCGACGGCACCCACGTGCGGATCACCGGCCGGGCGAAGGACATCATGATCACCGCCGGCGGGAAGAACATCGGTCCGGCGGGGATCGAGAACGAGCTGAAGACCTCCCCGTACGTCAAGGAGGCGGTGCTGGTCGGCGACCGGCGCCCGTACCTGGTGGCGCTCATCGGCATCGAGGTCGACACGGTGGGGCAGTGGGCGCAGGCGCGGCGGCTGCCGTACACCACCTACCGCGACCTGACCGGCAAGCCGGAGGTGGTGGAGCTGGTCCGGTCGGTGGTCGACGAGGTCAACCGCCGGCACCCGCCGGTGGAGCAGATCAAGCGGTTCCGGCTGCTGCCCCGGGAACTCGACCAGGACGACGGGGAGCTGACCGCCACCCAGAAGGTCCGTCGGGAGGCGGTCACCCGGGCCTTCGCCGACCTGGTCGACGAGCTCTACGCGCCCGGGGGTGACCGGTGACCGAGCTGATCGAGAGCCTGCTGCGCGGGCTCGGCACCGGCAGTGTCTACGCCCTGCTCGCCCTCGGCTTCGTCATCATCTACAAGGCCACCCGGGTCATCAGCTTCGCCCAGCCGGCGTTCATGCTCGCCGGGGTCGTCGCGGTCACCTACCTCACCCCGGCGGTCGGCTTCTGGGCGGCGGTGCCCCTCGCGGCGGTCGGTACCGGACTGCTCGCCCTCGGCGTGGAACGCACCGCCGTCCGTCCGATGGTGGGTCGTCCGGCGTTCGTCGTCGCCATCATCACCCTCGGCGTGGACGTCGCGGTGCGGGTCGTGGTCAACGCCTTCATCGGCCTGGACGTCCGACACGTCGGCGACCCGTGGGGGCTGCGCACCCTCACCATCGGCCCGGTGGAGGTGCAGCAGCGGCACCTCGCCGCCGTCGTGGCCGCCGGGCTGCTCGTCGCCGGGCTGTTCGCGTTCTTCCGGTTCACCCGCACCGGTCTGGCGATGCGCGCCGCCGCCCTGGACCAGGAGGCCGCCCTCGCCCACGGCGTCTCGGTCGGCGCGGTCTTCGC
>NZ_JBFAMU010000035.1:0-22447 GCF_040656655.1 Micromonospora sp. NPDC049799 | reverse complement strand
GGGGCGTCGCCCGGATCGTCGTCCGCGCCGCCGACGGCGCGACCAGGCTGGTCACCGACCTGCTCGGCGCCAGCCCGGCGGCCGGCCGGGAGCGGATCAGCGAGGACGAGCTGCGCGACCTGGTCGCCGCCAACACCGTCCTGGACCCGGTGGAACGCCGGATCATCGACGAGGTGCTGGTGGCCGGCGCCAAGATGGTCCGCGAGGTGATGATGCCCCGCACCGAGGTCGTGTTCCTCTCCGCCGGCCTGACCATCACCGAGGCCGAGCGGCTGGTACGCGCCGAGACGCACACCCGCTACCCCGTCGTCGACGGCACCCACGACGACGTCGTCGGCTTCGTGCACCTGCGCGACGTGCTGCTCCGCCCCGACCTCCACCCGTGCACCACGGTCGGCGAGCTGACCCGGGAGGTCAAACAGCTGCCCGGCAGCAAACGGGTGCTCGCCGCGCTGAGCGAGATGCGCCGGGAGCGCCACCACCTCGCGGTCGTGGTCGACGAGTACGGCGGCACCGCCGGCATCGTCACCCTGGAGGACCTCATCGAGGAGCTGATCGGGGAGATCCACGACGAGTACGACGCCCCGCCCGACCCGGTGCACGTCGGCCTGCCCGCCGAGGTGGACGGCCGGCTGAACCTCGCCGACTTCGCCGAGCGGACGGGGGTGGCGCTGCCCGTCGGCCCGTACGAGACGGTCGGCGGCTTCGTGATGGCGTCGCTGGGACGCCTGCCCGTCGCCGGCGACGAGGTGCCGGTGGCCGTCGAGCCGGCCGGCAACGGCACGCCGGAGCCGCCCGAGGGGTCGGGCGGCTGGCTGCTGCGGGTCGTGGAGCTGGAGGGCCGCCGGGTGGCCCGGCTCGCGGTCTCCGCCGGGCGGCCGCCCGAACCGAGGCGCGAGGTCACCACGCCGACGGCGGCCGGCGCGAGTCGACCCGCCGGCCCGTCATGACGTACGCCGGGTGTTGCTGACAGAATTGCCGGCATGTCCGACGTACCCGTCCGCCCGCGCGTCTTCTCCGGTATCCAGCCGACGGCCGACTCGTTCCACCTCGGCAACTACCTGGGCGCGATCCGGCACTGGGTGGCGTTGCAGGAGACCCACGACGCGTTCTACTGCGTGGTGGACCTGCACGCGATCACCATCGGGCACGACGCGGCGTCGCTGCGGCAGCGGTCCCGGACGGCTGCCGCGCAGCTGCTCGCCGTCGGTCTGGACCCGGAGCGCTGCACGCTGTTCGTGCAGTCCCAGGTGCCCGAGCACCCGCAGCTCGCCTGGGTCCTGTCCTGCATCACCGGCTTCGGCGAGGCCGGCCGGATGACCCAGTTCAAGGACAAGTCGCAGAAGCAGGGCAACGAGCGGTCCAGCGTGGGGCTGTTCACCTACCCGATCCTGCAGGCCGCCGACATCCTGCTGTACCAGGCGCACGCGGTGCCGGTCGGCGAGGACCAGCGCCAGCACCTGGAGCTGTCCCGCGACCTGGCGCAGCGGTTCAACTCGCTGTTCGGCCCGACCTTCACGGTGCCCGCCCCGCACATCGTCAAGGACACCGCGAAGATCACCGACCTCCAGGACCCGACCGCCAAGATGTCGAAGTCCTCCTCGTCGCCGGCCGGCATCGTCAACCTGCTGGACGACGCGGCCCGCTCGGCGAAGAAGATCCGCTCGGCGGTCACCGACACCGGTCGCGAGATCGTCTTCGACACCGAGACCAAGCCCGGCGTGTCCAACCTGCTCACGATCTACTCGGCGCTGGCCGGCCGGAGCATCGACGACCTCGTCGCCGCGTACGCCGGCAAGGGCTACGGCGACCTGAAGAAGGACCTCGGTGAGGTGGTCCGGGAGTTCGTCACCCCGGTCCAGGAGCGCACCCGGGGCTACCTCGACGACCCGGCGCAGCTCGACAAGCTGCTCGCCGCCGGGGCGGAGAAGGCCCGCACGGTCGCCGCCGAGACGCTGCGCACCGCGTACGAGCGGGTGGGCTTCTTCCCGCCGGTGCGCGGCGAGTAGCGCGGCGGCGTACGGGCGAGGTGGAGGGTCGGTGGCCGAAGGGGTGGCGGGCAGCGTGGACCGCGGAGACGGGACGCCGGCGACGGCCGGTGACACCATCCAGATCGGCATCGCCGTCGACATCCCGGAGCCCTGGGGCAGCTACCTGACCCGACGCCGGGTCGAGGCGGGTGACCCGCAGGCGGTGCCCGCGCACGTGACGCTGCTCGGGCCCACCGAGATCCCGGTGGCGACGCTGCCCGCGGTGGAACGGCACCTCGGCGCGGTCGCCACCGGCCACCTGCCGTTCACCCTGCACCTGCGGGGCACCGGCACCTTCCGGCCGGTGACCCAGGTGGTCTTCGTGGCGGTCGCCGCCGGGATCAGCGAGTGCGAACTGCTCGCCGCCGCGATCCGGGCCGCCCCCGAACTGCACCGGGAGACGCGCTTCCCGTACCACCCGCACGTCACCGTCGCCCAGGACGTCGCGCCGGAGGCGCTGGACAAGGCGTACGAGGACCTGGCCGACTTCTCGGCCATGTTCGAGGTGGAGGCGTTCACCCTCTTCTCCCACAGCGGTGCGGCCCGCTGGCAGCCGCGCCGGGACTTCCGGCTCGGCGGCTGACCCGCACCGGTCGGATCGGCAAGGATGACGGCGTGAACGCGTTCGGCCGTATCGAGGCCGCCCTGGACCGACGGATCAGCGCGGCGCGCCGCCGCTCGGTCCGTGTCGACCATGTGTGGCGGGCCGGCGTGCTCTACAACGACGTGCTGGGCGGCCGGCTGGCGGCGGCCATCGCCTACTACGGGTTCTTCGCGGTCTTCGCGCTCGCGCTGGTCGGGTACTGGGTGTTCGGTGCGGTCCTGGAGAGCAACGCCGAGGTCCGCGACGCGGCGGCGGACTTCCTGGGGGAGAACCTGCCGTTCCTGGACCCGGTGCAGATCAAGGAGAGCAGCGGCACCGTCGGCGTGATCGGCCTGATCATCCTGGCGTTCACCGGCATCGGCTGGGTGGAGGCGATCCGCTCCTCGCAGCGGCTCATGTACGGCCTCAACCAGCAACCCGGCAACCTGGTGATCCGGCGGCTGGTCGACCTCGGCGTGCTGCTCGTGGTGTTCGTGCTGCTCGGCGGATCGGTGGCCGCCGTGGACGCGCTGGAGTCACTGCTGCGCTTCCTGTTGCGCAGCACCGGCTCGGTCGGCCTGACCACGGTCAGCGCGGTGCTCAGCGTGGTGGTCAACGCGGTGCTCGCCACCCTGCTGCTGGTGGCGGTGCCCCGGCTCCGCATGAGCCGGTCCCGGCTGCGGCCGGTGGTGCTCTTCGTCGCGGTCGGCATCACGCTGCTCAACACGGTCGGGCGGTACTACGTGGTCCGGACCGAGCGGAACCCGGCGTACACCGTCGTGGCCGGCGCGGTCGGTCTGCTGCTCTACCTGTACCTGCTCAACCAGCTCGTGCTCTTCGGCGCGGCGCTCGCCGCCACCAGCACCCGGGGACGGGTGGTCGACCTGGCCGAGGGCCCCGCGCCGGCCGACCTGGACGTCGACACCGACCCCGGCACCCCGGGCGGCGCCGGGTGACCGGCGGGAAAGGAGAAGCCGTGCGGCTCTCGGTCGACCCGGGCTCGTCGGTGCCCCCGTACGAGCAGGTGCGCGCGCAGCTCGCGGCGCAGGTGGGTGACGGGCGGCTGCCGGTCGGCACGCGGCTGCCCACCGTGCGGCAGCTCGCCGCGGACCTCGAACTGGCGGTGAACACCGTCGCCCGCGCCTACCGTGAGCTGGAGGCGGCCGGCCTGCTGGAGACCCGGGGTCGGCACGGCACCTTCGTCGCACCCGGCCGCGACGACGCGCGGGACCGGTTGCACCGCGCGGCGGCCGACTACGCGGCGGAGGCCGCCCGGCTGGGCGTCCCGCCGGAGGCGGCGCTGGACCTCGTGCGGGCCGCGCTCGACGCCGCCCGGCGAGGGTGACCGCTCCGCGCCGGGCGCGGAGTCGATCACCACAATCGCGCCGATCCGCCCCCGCGCCCCCGCGTCAGGGGACCATGATGGGCGCGTGGGCGCTCTCGTGACACTCGACCTGCCGGAAGACTCGCCGATGCTCGGCCTGCCGTGGATCATCACCTTCGGCCCGCTCGGTGACGCCGACGAGTGGGAACCGGTGGTCTGCGGGCCGTACGAGCGAGCCCACGCGCTCGCGCTGGCCGAGGCGGTCGTCGCCGAGGAGCAGCTCATGGCGGTGGTCGAGCCGTTGTTGCCGGCGGTGTCGGCGGAGGAGATCCGCGGCGAGATCGCCGCCGCCCAGATCGCCGCCGAGGACGAGGTGGCCCGGGTCGACGACGCCGACCTCTACGGCGACTACGAGGACACGATCGACGAGGAGCTGGAGGCGGCAGCCGCCGAGGACCGCCTCGAACCACTGCCCGCACCCTCCGAGGCGGAGCTGCGCGCGGGCTTCGGCCGGATCGCGGCGAGGCTGACCGGCCGGGCGGACTGATTACCCGAGATGGAACGTCGGCGCCTCACGGAGCGTGCTCCGCGAGGCGCCGACGCCACCTCACCCCCCACCACAAGGGGTCGGTTGCCCAGCCGCCCGTCGGCGCGGAGCACAACGGACGACCAGGTCGATGACGGGATACCCGCTCAGCGGCGTTCGAACCAGGCGGCCGCGTCGACCGGGAGCAGGTGGCCGGAGCCCTGCCCGGTGAGCGCCTCGCTGGCCACGACCGGTTCGCCGTACCCGTCGATCAGGGCCGGCGCGCCGCTGATGTTGACCACGCAGGTCAACACGGCCTCGCCGGCGTTGCGGCTGAAGGCGAGCACGCCGGGCTCGGTCTCCAGCCAGGTGATTCCGGACGCGCCGGTGGACAGCGCCGGGTGCGAGCGCCGCACGTGCAGCGCCGCGCGGTAGAGCTCCAGCGTCGAGCCGGGCACGCCGGCCTGGGCGGCCACCGAGAGGGCACGCCAGGTCGCGGGGGCCGGCAGCCAGCTCAGCTCGCTGCCCTCCGGCCCGAAGCCGTACGGGGACAGCTCGCCGCTCCACGGGATCGGCACCCGGCAGCCGTCGCGGCTCTCGCCGGTGCGGAGGAACTGCGGGTCCTGCCGCACCTCGTCGGGCAGGTCCAGCACCTCGGGCAGGCCGAGTTCCTCGCCCTGGTAGAGGTACGCGCAGCCGGGCAGGGCCAGCATCAGCAGGGAGGCGGCGCGAGCGCGGCGCAGCCCCTCGGCGCCGTCGCCGTAGCGGGTGACGTGCCGCTGCTTGTCGTGGTTCGACAGGACCCAGGTGGTCGGCGCGCCGACGATGGTCGACTCGGCGAGCGCGGTGTCGATCACCTTGCGGAACGAGTCGGCGGACCAGGTGGCGTCGAGGAAGTCGAAGCTGAACGCCTGGTGCAGCTCGTCGGCCCCGATGTAGCGGGCCAGCCGCTGCGGGGTCTCCGCCCACGCTTCGGCCACGGCCATCCGGCCGCCGGGGTAGCTGTCCAGGATCGGCCGCCAGGCTCGGTAGATCTCGTGCACCTCGTCCTGGTCGAAGTAGGGGAGTCGGCCCTTGCCGAGCAGCTCCACCTGACGCTGACCGGTGGTCATCGTGCTGAAGCCGACGTCCGGAAGCCCCTCGGCCTTGATCATCCCGTGCGCCACGTCGATCCGGAAGCCGTCGACGCCGCGGTCCAGCCAGAAGCGCAGCACGTCCTCGAACTCGGAGCGGACCTCGGGGTTGCGCCAGTTCAGGTCGGGCTGGGCCGGGTCGAACAGGTGCAGGTACCACTGGCCGTCCGGCAGCCGCGTCCAGGCCGGGCCACCGAAGATGCTCTCCCAGTCGTTCGGGGGCTCGTCGCCGTTCTCGCCCCGACCCTCGGCGAAGAGGTAGCGCTCCCGCTCGGGGGAGCCCGGGCCGGCGGCCAGGGCGGCCTGGAACCAGGGGTGCGCGTCGGAGGTGTGGTTCGGTACGAGGTCGACGATGATCCGCAGTCCCAGCGCGTGGGCGTCGGTGATCATGTTGTCGAAGTCGGTGAGGGTGCCGAACATGGGGTCGACGTCGCGGTAGTCGGCCACGTCGTAGCCGCCGTCGACCATCGGCGAGGTGTAGAAGGGGGTCAGCCAGAGCGCGTCGACCCCGAGGTCCCGCAGGTACGGCAGGCGCTCCCGGATGCCCTGGAGGTCGCCGATGCCGTCGGAGTTCGAGTCGGCGAAGCTGCGGACGTAGACCTGGTAGACGACCGCGGAGCGCCACCAGTCGTCGTCGGAGGTCAGCGGCGTGGGGTTGCTGACGGTCATCGGAGGCGTTCCCCGTTCTCTGGCTCGGGACAGCGGCACTGCGGCGCGGCCGGGTGGTGACACGCGGGTGTCTGAGAAGAATGCCGCTCGCTTGCTGCAAGAGTCAAGCAATGCTTGCGCAAGAAATGACAGCGGTCACGCTACCCGTCGGTACGCCGCCGGGTCGGCACCCCAGGTTCGGGTCGTGTCGAGCTGATGTCGGCGTCGGACGGTGGGCGGCGTGGCGGGGTGTCAGGCGGAGACGGCGAGCGCGGACGGTGTGGCCCGCTGGCGTGCCGGGCTGTCACCCGACCCGGCCGCCGCGCGAGCGACCGCGGTGGAGCCGCGCACGACCAGTTCCGGACGGAAGAGGTACTCCGAGTGCGGGGAGGCGTGGCCGTTGATCTCGTCGACCAGGGCGCGCACCGCGGCCACCGCCATGGCCGTCACCGGCTGGCGCATGGTGGTCAGCGGCGGGTCGGTGAACGCCATCAGCGGGGAGTCGTCGTAGCCGACCACGGACAGGTCGGCCGGAACGGACAGGCCGCGCTGGCGGGCGGCCCGGATCGCACCGAGCGCCATCAGGTCGGAGCCGCAGACGATGCCGGTGACGCCCCGGTCCAGCAGCCGTGCGGCGGCCGCCTCGCCGCCCTCCACGCCGAACAGGGACAGCTCGGTCAGCTCGGAGAGCTCGTCGTCGGTGACGTCGGTGAGGCGCTTCATGGCCGCCAGGTAGCCGCCGACCTTGCGCTGCACCGGCACGAACCGGTCCGGGCCGGTGATCAGACCGATCCGGCGGTGCCCCAGGGCCACCAGGTGGGCGACGGCCAGTTCGGCTGCCTCCCGGTCGTCGCAGGAGACGAAGGGCGCCGAGATGCCGGGCGCGTAGCCGTTGATCATGACGACCGGCAGCGGGCGGGCGAGCAGCGCGCGGTAGCGGTCGTGGTCGGCGGCGGTGTCGGCGTGCAGGCCGGAGACGAACACGATGCCGGAGACCTGGCGGTCGAGCAGCATCTCGACGTACTCGTCCTCGCGGACACCGCCCGGGGTCTGGGTGCAGAGCACGGGCGTGAACCCGGTGGGCGCCAGTGCCGACTCGATGATCTGGGCGAAGGCCGGGAAGATCGGGTTGTCGAGTTCCGGGACCACCAGGCCGACCAGGCCTGCACTGCGCTTGCGCAGGCGGGCCGGGCGCTCGTAGCCGAGCACGTCGAGGGCGGTCAGGACGGCCTGCCGGGTCTCAGGGGCCACTCCCGGGCGGTCGTTGAGCACCCGCGACACCGTGGCCTCGCTGACTTCGGCCTGCTGGGCGATGTCGGACAGGCGAGCGCGCATGGTCGGCACTGTAGCTCACCGGATAGTTCTTGCGCAGTGGTCGGCAAGTTCTTGCAGATTCGAGCAGACATGATCGGCGGGCATCGTCCGGCGACGCCTCACGGGCGGCCGACACCGCCGCGCCGGCGGCTCCGTCGACGGACGGGCAGGTGACGTACGGTCTCCACCCGGTCACCGAGGTGGGATGTTGGCCACGTCGAGGCCTGCGGGTTTGTCCCAAAGGCCCTATGAGGGGCATCGTCAGATGACAAGACGGGCTCGGTTGTTGCAAGCACGTTCGCAAGGGGTTTCTAATCCCGAAACTTCTTGCTACCGTCGCGCCGATACCCGGCAGGCAATCTAGGAGCGAACATGCGTCGCACAGCCAAGGGGATCGCCGTTCTCGCCTCCACCACCCTTGCTCTCGCCCTCGCCGCCTGTGGCGGGGAGGACAAGGCCACGGAGGAGACGCCGAAGGCCGATCCCGCAGCTCTCAAGGCCGAACTCACCTGGTGGGACACGTCCGACCCGAAGAACGAGGGTCCGGCGTTCCAGGAGCTGATCGCCAAGTTCAACCAGACCTACCCGAACGTCAAGGTCAACTACCAGTCGGTCCCGTTCGGTGAGGCCCAGAACAAGTTCAAGACCGCCGCGCAGGCCAAGACGGGCGCGCCGGACATCCTGCGGGCCGAGGTGGCCTGGGTGCCGGAGTTCGCCTCCCTCGGTTACCTCTACGCGCTGGACGGCTCCGAGCTGCTGAGCGACGAGTCGGACTTCCTGGAGACCCCGCTCGCCTCGAACAAGTTCGACGGCAAGACCTACGGCGTCCCGCAGGTGACCGACACCCTGTCGCTCATGTACAACAAGGAACTGCTGACCAAGGCCGGCATCACCTCGCCGCCCAAGACCTGGGCCGAGCTGAAGACCGTCTCGCAGACCATCAAGCAGAAGACCGGCGCCGAGGGTGTGTACATCAACCCGGCCGGCTACTTCATGCTGCCCTTCATGTACGGCGAGGGCGGCGACCTGGTCGACACCCAGAACAAGAAGATCACCATCAACTCGGAGCAGAACGTCGCCGGGCTGAAGATCGCCAAGGACCTGATCGCCAGCGGTGCGGCCGCCAAGCCGTCCGCCAACGACTCCTACGGCACCATGATGACCCTCTTCAAGGAGAAGAAGGTCGCCATGGTCATCAACGGCCCGTGGGAGGTCAACAACGTCAAGCAGGCGCCGGGCTTCGGTGGCCTGGAGAACCTGGGCATCGCCCCGGTTCCGGGCGGCTCCGCCAAGGCCGGTGGCCCGGTCGGTGGCCACAACTACACGATCTACTCCGGCATGCCTCAGGAGAAGATCGACGCGGCCGTCGCGTTCGTGAAGTTCATGAGCTCCGCCGAGTCCCAGGCGTTCCTGTCGGAGAAGCTGGGCCTGCTGCCGACCCGCAAGTCGGCCTACAACCTCGACGCGGTCAAGAACAACCCGATCGTCGCGGCGTACCAGCCGGTCGTCGAGGCGGCCGTCGGTCGTCCGTGGATCCCCGAGGCCGGCCAGTTCTTCGGCCCGCTGGACCAGATGGCCACCGAGGTCCTGATCCAGAACAAGGACCCGAAGGCTTCGCTCGACACCGTCGCCAAGAAGTACAAGGCCGAGGTCGTTCCCTCTTACGGGCTCTGACCCGACCGTAGGCGCTGGCAGCGGCCGGCGACCACCTTCGGCATCCGGCAGGGTCCGGTGACCTCACGGTCGCCGGGCCCTGCCGGGACTCTCCCCTTGGAGCACAGCTGATGAGCACTGTGACAGCCGATCCGGCGCCCAAAGCCGCGCCGTCCGGCCGCCGCTCCGCACCACCCTCCCGGCTGCGTCGCAGCTGGGAGAAGCACTGGTACGCCTGGGCGATGGTCCTGCCCGTCGTCATCGTCCTGGCGGTCCTGATCTTCTACCCGCTGTTCCGCGGGGTCTGGCTCTCCCTGACCAACCTCACCGAGGCCAACCAGGCCGCGGAGATCTGCACCAAGTCGATCACCGGTAGCGAGGTCTGCAACGACAACCCCAACAAGTGGGAGTTCGTCGGCCTCGACAACTACATCAACGTCCTGGGCGGCAACGTCGGCCAGTTCTGGCAGTGGACCGGCATCACGCTGATCTGGACCGTCCTCTGCGTCGCCTTCCACTACGGCCTCGGCCTCGGCCTGGCCGTGATCCTGAACCGCCCGATGTGGGGCCGCGGCCTCTACCGGGTGCTGCTGGTGCTGCCCTGGGCGGTGCCGGCCTTCGTCAGCGCCTTCGCCTGGAAGTTCATCTTCAACGAGCGCTTCGGCCTGGCGAACTCGCTGCTCTCCTCACTCGGCATCGACCCGGTGGACTGGTTCGCCAACCAGTGGACGTCGCTGTTCACCGCGATCGTCACCAACATCTGGCTCGGCGTGCCGTTCATGATGGTCGCCCTGCTCGGCGGCATGCAGACGATCCCCGGTGAGCTGTACGAGGCCGCCGAGATCGACGGCGCCACCCCGTGGCAGCGGTTCCGCAACATCACGCTGCCGGGCCTGCGCCCGGTCAGCATGACGGTGATCCTGCTCGGCACCATCTGGACGTTCAACATGTTCCCGATCATCTTCCTGGTGACCGAGGGACAGCCGGCCGGCCAGACCGAGATCCTGGTGACCGGCGCGTACCGGGCGGCGTTCGAGGGCATCCGGAACTACTCGCTCGCCTCCACCTACGGCGTGCTGATCCTGTCGATCCTGCTGGTGTTCTCCGTGTTCTACCGGCGGATCCTGCGCAAGCAAGGCGAGGTGTGGTGACATGAGCCAGCTGACAACGCCGGTGGCGGCGACTCCCGCCGCGGTCGGGGCCGTCAAGACCCGTGCCGTCAGGCGGCCAGGACGCAGCGGGCGCAGCCGGGCCAAGTCCCTGCTGCTGCACGGCACGCTGATCCTCGCCTCGCTGATCGCGATCGCCCCGATCGCCTGGGTGCTGCTGTCGTCGTTCAAGCCCGGGTACGCGGTGCAGAGCAGCGACCTGACGCTGGTCAAGGATCCGACCCTGGCCAACTACAGCTACGTGCTGTTCGACACCAACTTCCCGAAGTGGCTGCTGAACTCGGTGATCGTCGCGGCGTTCACGATGATCATCGGCATCTTCTTCTCGGCCACCACCGGCTACGCGGTGTCCCGGTTCAACTTCCCGGGCCGCCGTCCGCTGATGCTGGTCTTCCTGGTCACCCAGATGTTCCCGGTGGCCATCCTGATCGTGCCGATCTACACGATCATGGCGCGGCTGGGGCTGATCAACACGCTGCCGGCGTTGATCATCGCGTACCTGACCATCGCAGTGCCGTTCTGTGCCTGGATGTTGAAGGGCTACTTCGACTCCATCCCCACCTCGCTGGACGAGGCGGCGGCGCTGGACGGGTGCGGCCCGTTCACCATCTTCTGGCGGATCATCCTGCCGCTGGCCCGCCCGGCCGTGGCGGTGACCGCCTTCTACACCTTCCTCACCGCCTGGGGTGAGGTGGCGTACGCGTCGGCGTTCATCCAGACCGACAACAAGTTCACCCTGGCGTACGGGCTCCAGCAGTTCGTGCCGCAGTTCAACCCGCAGTGGGAGTACCTGACGGCGGCGGCGGTGCTCGTCACCATCCCGGCCGGCCTGGTGTTCATGGTCGCCCAGCGGCACCTGGTCTCCGGCCTCACCGCCGGCGGCACGAAGGGCTGACACGCGGGACGACCGTCACGACGGGGGTGGACACCGACCGGTGTCCGCCCCCGTCGTCGTTCGTGGGGTCAGCGGGTGGGCCGCAGGAGGGCGCGGACGCCGGCGAGGTAGGTCTCCCGGTCCGGCCCGCCGGTGAGGACGACCTGGAGGAACCAGCCCGGCACCAGGGCGAAGAGGGCGGCGGCGACGGCTTCCGGGTCGGCCTCGGCCGGTATCTCCCCGGTGCGCTGCGCCTGCCGGGCGAGCGTCTCGAAGTGACGACGGAAGCCGTCGTACGTGGCGGCGACGAAGGCGCCCAGTGCCGGGTCCCGCTGGGCCTCGCCCCAGACCTGGATGGCGATCCGCAGGACGCCCTCCTCGCCGGCCTGGGTCTCCACGTACGTCAGGGCGCGGTCGAGCGCCTCCAGCAGTGGCAGGGGTGGGTCCTGGCGGATCGTCTCGGCGAGCACCGCACCCGCGCCGCCGATCGCGTCCTCGGCGATCGCCTTGATCAGATCGGCCTTGCTCGGGAAGTAGCGGTAGACCGCCCCCACCGAGAGGCCCGCCTCGGCGATGACGTCCTGCATGGTCGTGCGGTGGAAGCCGTCGCGCAGGAAGCACCGGCGGGCCGCCTCGACGATCTGGCGGCGGCGGGCGGCGAGATGTTCCTCCGAGACACGTGGCACGGGATACATCGTAAAGCGAACGCTCGTTCTTGACAGCGACGACGCCAGCGTAGGAGCCTAGAGCCGTAATAGAACGAGCATTCGTTTTAGGAGTGCACCATGTCGACCCGTACCCGATCGCCCCTGCTGCTCGCCGCCCTGATCGCCGCGCTGGCGGTCGGGGTGCAGGCGCTGCTCGTACCCCTCTTCGCGGCACCGGCCGCGAACCTCGCGCCGCGCGATCTGCCGGTCGCCGTCGCGGGCCCCGCGCCCGTCGCCGACGAACTGGCCGACCGGCTCACGGCCGCCCGTCCCGGGGCCTTCGCGGTCACCACCGTGCCCGACGCGACGGCGGCCGACCGGGCGTTGCGCGACCGGGAGGTGTACGCCGCCTTCGTCACCGGCCAGGACGGCGTCTCCCTGCACACCGCCTCCGCCGCCGGCCCCATCGTCGCGGCGCTGCTCACCGAGGCCGCCGGTCAGCTCTCCGGCGGGCGACCGGTCGCCGTGGTCGACGTGGTGCCCGGCGATCCGGACGACCTCCGGGGGGCCGGCTTCGCCGCCGGCTTCCTGCCGCTGGCGCTGACCAGCATGCTCGCCGGGCTCCTGCTGACCCTGCTGGTCACCGGCCGCACGGCCCGGCTGACCGGACTGCTGGCCTACGGGGTGCTCGCCGGCGCGGTCGGCGCGGCGGTGCTGCACGGGTGGCTGGGCGTCATCGACGGTGGATGGCTCACCGAAGCGGGGGCGATCGGCCTGTTCGCGCTCGCCGCCGCGGCCACCGTGGCCGGGCTCGGCGCACTGCTCGGACGCGCCGGCCTCGGGCTGGGTGCGCTGCTGGTGTTCCTGGTCGGCAATCCGCTGTCCGCGGTCAGCGCCGCTCCGGAGCTGCTCCCGCAGCCCTGGGGGGCCCTCGGGCAGTGGCTGCCGGTCGGCGCCGGCGGCACCCTGCTCCGCTCGGCGGCCTTCTTCGACGGTGCCGGCGCGGGCCGCGCGGCGGCGGTCCTGGCCGGGTACGCGGTGCTCGGTCTGACCCTGGTGGTCCTCGGGGATCGCGGCCGTCGCCCGGTCGGTCCCGCCGAGGTGGCCGCGCCGGGACGCGCCGGCTGAACTGGCCCCCTACTACAAAGCGTCGTTCATGGGGGAGGATGTCGCCTGTGGAAGCTCTGAGACTGGTACTCCTCTACGTCCATCTGATCGGTTTCGCGCTGCTCCTCGGCGGGGCGGTCGCCCAGTACGTCAGCGGGCGGCTGCGGATCAACGCGGCCATGTTGTGGGGTTCGGTGATCGGCCTGCTGACCGGCATCGGGCTCGCCGCCCCGCTGCGTGACGGCGACGAGCCGGACCCCGCGAAGCTTGTTACCAAACTGGTGCTCGCGCTGCTCATCTTTGTCATGGTCTTCTTCTCCCGGAAGCGGGCCGACGTCAACCGTGGCCACTTCCTGGCGATCGTCGGGTTGACCCTGGTTAACGCGGCGGTGGCGGTGTTCTGGCGGTAGCTTTCGGATAGGGGAAGCGGCCTCGGAAAACGGACGAAAGGCGTCGCCCGCACGGCCCTCTACCAGCACTGAGAGTGATGTGCCCCACGCAAGGGTTACGTAGGGGTAACAGGGGCTCAACAGTCGTGCACGATTGTCGGCCGGTGGGTGGGCGCGGGCGTACGCTCCCGTCCGTAACGTGGGACGCCGGCGGCGCAGGGCAGGCCGGCGCAAGGGCTGCCCATCGCGGGAACGCGGTGGGCAATGGGAAGGAGACGTCTTGCGCTCGGTGCGTGGGATGCGGATCGCCTCGGTCCTGGCGGTGGGTGGGCTCGTGCTGAGCGCCGCCGCCTGTGGCGAGGCCCCGGACGAGAACAACGGCGCCGGTGACGGCGGCAAGAAGTACAACGCCTGCATGGTGACCGACGTCGGCGGCATCGACGACAAGTCGTTCAACACCTCGGCGTGGGCCGGCCTTGAGGCCGCCAAGGCCGAGAACAACAACATCACGACGAAGTACGTCGCGTCGAAGGCTGAGGCGGACTACGAGGTCAACCTGACCCAGTACGTCAACCAGGACTGCGACTTCATCCTGGCCGTCGGTGGCCTGATGGGCACCGCCACGTCCAAGGTCGCGGCGGCGAATCCGGACCAGCAGTTCGGCATCGTCGACGCGAAGGTGCCGGAGAGCAACGTCTACCCGATGCAGTTCGACACGGCCCAGGCCGGCTTCCTCGCCGGTTACCTGGCCGCCGGCATGACGAAGACCGGCGCGGTGGGCACCTACGGTGGTCTGCCGATCCCGCCGGTGACCATCTTCATGGACGGTTACGCCGACGGCGTCGCGCACTACAACAAGACCAAGAGCAAGAACGTCCGCGTTCTCGGTTGGGACAAGGCGACCCAGAAGGGCTCCTTCACCAACGACTTCGTGAAGCAGGACGAGGGCAAGAAGGTCAGCGACGCGCTGGTCGCCCAGGGTGCCGACATCATCATGCCGGTCGCCGGCGGCGCCGGCCTCGGGACCACCAGTGCGGCCAAGGCCTCGGGCGGCAAGTACAACACCATCTGGGTGGACGTCGACGGCTGCAAGAGCACCCCGGACTGCCCGGTGATCATCAGCACCGTGGTCAAGAACATCCCGGACGCCGTGAAGGAGGCCGTGCTCAAGGCCGCCAACGGTGAGAAGCTCGAGGCCAACCCGGGCTTCCTGGGCACCCTGGCCAACAACGGCGTCTCGCTGGCTCCGTACAACGAGTTCGACAGCAAGGTCCCGGCCGAGCTGAAGACGGAGATCGACAAGCTGAAGGCGGACATCGCCGCCGGCACCATCAAGGTCGAGTCCGCGGCCCAGCCGAAGTGACCCACCGCCGGCCGACCACGATGGGACGATCATCGGGGTAGGCCGGCGAGTGGCACGGCATTACGATCGGCCGCTCCGGCGCCACGGGCACACCGTGGCGCGGGGGCGGCCGATCCGCTCCGCCCCGACGACGGGTCCGCGCGCCCCCCGGCGACCCGGCAGCTACGCTGCACCATCGCTTCGCACTCCAGGAGGTTGCGCTGAGACTCGAACTGCGCGGCATCACCAAGCGGTTCGGTGATCTGGTCGCCAACGATCACATCGACCTGACGGTGGAGCCTGGAGAGATCCACGCCCTGCTCGGCGAGAACGGCGCCGGCAAGTCGACCCTGATGAACGTGCTCTACGGGCTCTACCAGCCCGACGAGGGCGAGATCCTGGTCGACGGAAAGCCGCTGAAGCTGAGGGGCCCGTCCGACGCGATCGGGGCCGGCATCGGCATGGTGCACCAGCACTTCATGCTCGTACCGGTCTTCACCGTCGCGGAGAACATCATGCTCGGCGCCGAGCAGGTCCGCGGCGGCCTGGCCGGCTTCCTGGACCGGCGGCGGGCCCGGCGCGAGGTCGCCGAGGTCTCCGCCCGCTACAACCTGCGGGTCGACCCGGACGCGATCGTCGAGGACCTGCCGGTCGGCATCCAGCAGCGGGTGGAGATCGTCAAGGCGCTCACCCGGGACGTGGACCTGCTGATCCTGGACGAGCCCACCGCGGTGCTCACCCCGCAGGAGACCGAGGAACTGCTGACCGTGATGCGGTCGCTCAAGGCCGCCGGCAAGTCGATCGTCTTCATCACCCACAAGCTCGGCGAGGTCAAGGCCATCGCCGACCGGATCACCGTGATCCGGCGCGGAAAGACCGTCGGCACCGCCTCCCCGGAGGCGAGCCGCGACGAACTGGCCGCCCTCATGGTCGGCCGCAGCGTCCGCCTCACCGTGGACAAGCAGCCGGCCACCCCGGGCAAGCCGATCCTGGAGGTCGCCGGCCTGGTCGTCGACGACGACCGGCAGGTGCGCGCCGTCGACGGAGTGGACCTGACCGTGCACGCCGGTGAGGTGCTGGGCGTCGCGGGTGTGCAGGGCAACGGCCAGACCGAGCTGATCGAGGCCATCATGGGCCTGCGTCCGACGCTCGCCGGCACGGTGACCCTGGACGGGCAGCCGGTGCACGGCTGGTCGACCAAGAAGGTGCTCCGCGCCGGCGTCGGCTACGTGCCCGAGGACCGCAGCGTCGACGGCCTGGTCAAGGAGTTCAGCGTCGCCGAGAACCTGGTGCTGGACATCTACGACCGGCCGCCGTTCGGCAAGGGGCTGGCGCTCAAGCCGGACGCCATCGCCACGTCGGCGAAGGAGCGGATCGAGCAGTTCGACGTCCGGACCTCCTCGGCCGAGGCGCCGGTGGGCACCCTCTCCGGCGGCAACCAGCAGAAGGTGATCGTGGCCCGGGAGCTGTCCCGGCCGCTGAAGCTCTTCATCGCCGCCCAGCCGACCCGCGGCGTCGACGTCGGCTCGATCGAGTTCATCCACAGCCGGGTCATCCGCGAGCGCGACATCGGCACCGCCGTCATGGTCGTCTCCAGCGAGCTGGACGAGGTGATCGGCCTCGCCGACCGGATCGCGGTCATGTACCGCGGCCGGATCATCGGCATCGTCGGCCCGGACACCCCGCGTGAGGAGATCGGCCTGCTGATGGCCGGCATCGCCCCCGACAGCGCGACTCCGGCTCCCGAGGGCCCCGGTAGCGAGGACAAGGCATGACCAACGTGAACCCCGGTTCTCCGGACAAGGAGCCGGCGACCGAGGCGCAGGCCGCGCAGACCGCGCTCGGCAACACCGAGCAGGCCGAGTCGGCGACCACGCCGAAGCGGCCGGCGCCCGAGGGGCGGCCGTCGCTCGGCCGGCTGTTCCTGGACAACCTGTGGGCGGCCAACACCTTCACCGTGACGCTGCTGTCGCTGGTGCTGGCGATGCTCGTCGGCGCGGTGCTGATGATCGTGTCCGACCCGGAGGTGCTCGCCACCTACAGCTACATCACCGCCCGCCCGGCCGACGCGATCAACGCCAGTTGGACGCTGGTCAGCGAGGCGTACGGGAACCTGTTCAAGGGCGCCGTCTTCGACCCGGACGCCGTGGGCTTCAACGCGGCGCTCAGCCCGATCTCGGAGACGCTGACGTACACCGCGCCGCTGGTCTTCACCGGCCTGTCGGTGGCGCTCGCCTTCCGCGGCGGCCTGTTCAACATCGGTGCGCAGGGCCAGGCCACCATGGGTGTCATCCTTGCCGCGCTGGCCGGCTTCCTGCTGCCGCTGCCGCCCGGCCTGCACCTGCTCGTCGCGGTGCTCGCCGGCGCGCTGGGCGGCGCGATCTGGGGCTTCATCCCGGGCATCCTCAAGGCGCGGACCGGCGCTCACGAGGTGATCAACACGATCATGCTCAACTACATCGCCGTCTACTTCCTGACCTGGCTGATCGTGCAGAACGGGGTGCAGGACCCGAACCGTACGGACGCGATCAGCAAGTCGGTGGACGCCTCGGCGCAGCTGCCCCGGCTGCTCGGCGACGGGCTGCGGGTGCACGCCGGCATCATCGTGGCGGTGCTCGCCACCTGGGCGGTGGCCTGGCTGCTCAACCGCTCGACGCTCGGCTTCGAGCTGCGCGCCGTGGGCGCCAACCCGGACGCCGCCCGCACCGCCGGCATCAGCGTCACCAAGACGTACGTCCTGATCATGGTCTTCGCCGGTGCCCTCGCCGGCCTCGGCGGCTCGCAGATGGTCCTCGGCACCACGGCGAGCGCCCTGACCCCGCTGGTGGTGGCGCAGGTCGGCTTCGACGGCATCCTGGTCGCGCTGCTCGGCCGGGTGAAGCCGTGGGGCGTCGCGCTGGCCGCGCTGCTCTTCGGCGCGCTCCAGGCCGGCGGCAACCGGATGCAGTCGTACTCCGGGATCTCGCTGGAGCTGGTCACCGTGCTCCAGGCGCTGATCGTCATCTTCATCGCCGCGCCGGCCCTGGTGAAGGCGATCTTCCAGCTCCGGGCCGCGCGGGCCGCCCGGCTCCAGACGAGCCTCGCGAAGGGCTGGTGACCCGTGTCCACCATGGCTGTCGAGAACGTCGCGGTCGCCCCGGTCGACCAGGGGTTCTGGAACCGTACGCGCAAGGTCGGGGTCGTGCTGCTCGCGCTCGGCCTGCTCGGCGCGGTCCTGTTCGGGGCGCTCGCCACCGACCAGCGGGCCCGCTTCACGCTCAGCGAGGACGCCGCCGGCGCCGCGCTGGAGGTCAACGGCACGATCGGCGCGATCCTGTTCGGCCTGGTCGCGATCGCCGCCGGCGTGGCGATGCTCGCCGGGCTGCCGAAGCGCTGGTTCACCCTGGTGCTCGGTGTCGGGCTGGTCGGCTTCGTGCTGAGCTTCCTGTGCTGGCAGGTGTCCGCGGCGCCGACCGGGCAGAACTTCATGCCGCTGGTCAACATCGTCCGGGGCACCTTCATCCTGGCCCTGCCGCTGATCTTCGGCGCACTCGCCGGCGTGCTCTGCGAGCGGTCCGGCGTGGTGAACGTGGCCATCGAGGGCCAGCTGCTGATGGGGGCGTTCAGCGGCGCGCTCTTCGGCAGCATCTCCGGCAGCGTCTGGGTGGGTCTGGTCGCCGCCGCGATCGGCGGCGCGTTCATCTCGCTGCTGCTGGCCGTCTTCGCCATCCGCTACCTGGTCGACCAGGTGGTCATGGGCATCGTGCTGAACCTGCTCGCGGTGGGCGTGACCGGCTTCCTCTACGAGCGCCTGATGCAGACCAACGCGCAGGAGTACAACAGCGCGCCCCGGTTCAGCAACTGGGAGATCCCGCTGCTGTCGGACATCCCGCTGCTCGGCCCGGCGCTGTTCCGCGGCAACATCTTCCTCTACCTCGGTCTGCTGCTGGTGCTGGTGATCCACATCGCGCTGTTCCGTACCCGCTGGGGCCTGCGGACCCGCGCGGTCGGCGAGCACCCGATCGCGGCCGACACCCTCGGCGTGCGGGTGCTCCGCCTGCGGTACCTGAACGTGGTGCTCGCGGGCGTGGTGGCCGGCATCGGCGGTGCCTCCTACACCCTGGCGCTGTACTCGTTCACCAAGAACATGATCGGCGGTAAGGGCTTCATCGCCCTCGCCGCCCTGATCTTCGGCCGGTGGAGCCCGACCGGCGCGCTGCTCGCGGCGCTCTTCTTCGGCTTCGCCGACCAGCTCGCCACGTACCTCAGCGCGATCAACAGCACCATCCCGAGCCAGTTCCTGGCCATGCTGCCGTACCTCGCGACGATTCTGGCCGTGGCCGGGCTCGTTGGACGGGTACGGGCGCCGGCCGCCGACGGCAAGCCGTACATCAAGGGCTGACGGGAGCGCGACATGGAGATCGATTGGGAACGGCTGCGGGCCGCCGCGACCGACGTGATGCGGCACGCGTACGTGCCGTACTCGAAGTTCCCGGTGGGTGCCGCCGCGCTGGTCGACGACGGCCGGATCGTGGTGGGCTGCAACGTGGAGAACGCCGGGTACGGCGTCACCCTCTGCGCGGAGTGCGGTGTGGTGTCCTCGCTGCACGCCACCGGCGGGGGCCGGCTCGTGGCGCTGTCCTGCGTCGACGCCACCGGTGAGCCGCTGATGCCGTGCGGCCGGTGCCGGCAGTTGCTGTGGGAGAACGGCGGCCCGGAGTGCCTGGTGGAGGCGAAGGGCGGCCTGCTGCGGATGGCCGAGCTGCTGCCGCATGCCTTCGACGTGGCCGACCTGGACGCGGTGACCGCGGCGGACCCGGTGCCGGTGGTGCCCGAGCGGCTCGCCGCCTGGCGTGGGCGGGGCACGGTCTTCGTGCACCCCGACCTGTCGGCCGGACAGCAGATCTGGACGGCGTACTGGGAGCGGTCGGCCGGCGACACCGAGGGCGCCGAGACCGGTGTGCTGGAGGAGGGTCCCACCTGGGAGGCTCCGGCGGAGGCGGTCACCTGGGGCCTGGCCCGGACACCACGGGTGGTGGTGGTGGACGCCTCGGGCACGATCTTCTGGGCGGGCGAGGGCGATCCGCCGATGGAGATCCCGGTCCGCTGGTCGTCCTGAGCCTGTCGGCGGTCGCGGTTCGCGGACCGGTGTCGGCACCGACTAGATGAGAGATCTTGTGATGAGTGGTTTTGCGGCGGTCGACGTCATCCGGACGAAGCGCGACGGAGGTGTGCTCTCCGACGCGCAGATCGACTGGGTGGTGGACGCGTACACCCGGGGGGTGGTCGCGGACGAGCAGATGTCGGCCCTGGCCATGGCGATCCTGCTGAACGGCATGACCGCACCGGAGATCGCCCGGTGGACCGCCGCGATGATCGCCAGCGGTGAGCGCCTCGACCTGTCGGCGGTCGACCGGCCGACCGTGGACAAGCACTCCACCGGCGGCGTCGGCGACAAGATCACTCTGCCGCTCACCCCGCTGGTGGCGGCCTGCGGCGCGGCCGTACCGCAGCTCAGCGGTCGCGGTCTCGGCCACACCGGCGGCACCCTGGACAAGCTGGAGTCCATTCCCGGCTGGCGGGCGGCGCTGAGCAACGAGGAGTTCATCGCCCAGCTCCGCGACGTCGGCGCGGTCGTCTGCGCCGCCGGGGCCGGGCTCGCCCCCGCCGACCGCAAGCTGTACGCGCTGCGCGACGTCACCGGCACCGTCGAGGCGATCCCGCTGATCGCCAGCTCCATCATGAGCAAGAAGATCGCCGAGGGGACCGGCGCGCTGGTGCTCGACGTCAAGGTCGGCTCCGGCGCGTTCATGAAGTCGGTCGACCAGGCGCGCGAGCTGGCCCGCACGATGGTCGAGCTGGGTGGCGCCCACGGCGTGAAGACCGTCGCCCTGCTCACCGACATGTCCACCCCACTCGGCCTGACGATCGGCAACGCCGTCGAGGTGACCGAGTCGGTCGAGGTGCTGGCCGGTGGTGGTCCCGCCGACGTGGTGGAGCTGACCCTCGCACTGGCCCGGGAGATGCTCGACGCGGCCGGCCTGCCGGACGCCGACCCGGAGGCGGCGCTGCGCGACGGCCGGGCGATGGACGCCTGGCGGTCGATGATCCGGGCGCAGGACGGCGACCCGGACGCCCCGATGCCGGCCGCTGCCGAGGTCGAGGTGGTCCGTGCCGACGCGGACGGCTTCGTGGCGGAGGTCGACGCGTACGCCATGGGGGTGGCCGCGTGGCGGCTCGGCGCCGGACGGGCCCGCAAGGAGGACCCGGTCAGCGTGCCGGCCGGTGTCGTGCTGCACAAGCGGCCGGGCGATCCGGTGCGGGCCGGCGACCCCCTGTACGAGCTGCGCGCCGACGACGCCACCCGGATCCCGGCGGCGCTCGCCGAGGCGGCCCGGGCGGTGCGGATCGCGCCGGCGGCACCGGCCACGTCGCCGCTGGTCATCGAGCGGATCGGCTGACCCGGCATTTCGGAAGGCGGGACGGTGCGGCTATCCTCCCTCGCCAGGGGGACCACCGGCGCCGAGCAGTCGTGAAGGACAGGATTTCGCCGTGACCGTACCTGCCCCCGATCCGCGCGCCGTGCGCGAGGCGAGCCTCGACGAGCTGGTCCGGATGGGGCTGCCGTTGCCGCCACCCCAGTTCCCCCTGGTCTGGGAACCCGGCGACGAGATCGAGCTGCGTCCGACCCGGGAGATCGAGGCGCGGATCGCGGTTCTGCACCTGATCCTGGCCCGCTGCTTCGGTATGCCACCGCAGGCGGCGATGAGCTGGCTGCTCGCCTCCCACCTGGTCGAGATGGTGACCCCGCCGGAGTGGCAGTTCGTCACCGGCGGTAAGGGCGACCACCGGTCCTTCGTGCTGCACCACGACGCGCTCTTCGCGCTCACCTGGGTGATCGGCCTGACCAAACAGCTCGACCCGACGCTGCCGGTGGACGAGCGGCTGGTGGAGCGCATGCCGCACATCGTCGCCGGGGAGACCTTCGGGCAGTGGCGCACGCGGATCCTCGCCGCCCCGCAGCACCCCGCCGACGCGGCGGCCCTGCTCGACCTGCACTACTGCCTGGACTGGGCGTACCTGGAGGCCGAGAAGGCCGGCCGGGCGCTGCCCGGGGTGGTTGACGCCAACGCGATCGGGCAACGCCGGTGGGCGCTGGAGTGGGCGGTGATCCTGCGCGGCCCGTACCACGACGAGCCCCCCGGCTGGGAAGAGGTCGACCTCTCCACCTAGCGAGGCAGCCAGGTGCCGAGCCGTACGGCGACGGTCACCCGTACCGGCTCGCCGAACGCGGTGATCCGGGTCGCCAGGCCGGCCGGGTCGGTGTGCCAGGCGCTCGGACCCATCCCGACCAGCGTCGCGACCTCCGGCCCGGTCAGCTCCAGCTCGCGCCGGTGCACCTCGGAGGCCGCCTCGGTGAAGTGCCCGCCCAGGCTGTCGGAGACCCGGTCGGCCTTCGCCGGGTCGACCCGGAGCAGGCCCAGCGCTCCGACCAGCTCGGCGAGGTGGTCCTCCGCCGGGGTCACCACGAGCAGCGTCCCGGCCGGGTCGAGGACCCGGTGGAACTCCGCGCCGTTGCGGGGGGCGAAGACGTTGAGCAGCACGGCGGTGGAGCCGTCGGCCAGCGGCAGCCTCTCGGTCTCGCCGCCAAGCACCGCCGCGGGCTGCTCGGGCAGCCAGCGCCTCCGGTCCCCTGGACATCGCCCGGGCTGCCGCCGCCGAGGATGCC
>NZ_JBFAMU010000034.1:0-22634 GCF_040656655.1 Micromonospora sp. NPDC049799 | reverse complement strand
CAGCCAGGTCGAAGCCGAGCGCGACCAGGACCACCAGCACCGTCGTCGCGAGCCAGGGAACGAACACCGGCCGTCCCGCCGCACCGGGCAGCGGTCCCCAGCCGACCCCGCCCGGACCGAGCTTCGCGCACCTGAGCCGGTTGAGCGACGACACCGGGCTGTTCGAGCACGCCCGGCACGCCATCGTCCGTCGCGAGCACGGCTACTGCACCGACGACGTCGCGCGCGGCCTGGTCGTCACCAGCCGCCAACCCGAGCCGACGGAGGAGGTACTCCGGCTCGCCGAGCGCTACCTGGCCTTCCTGACCCACGCGCAGGACGCCGCCGGCGCCTTCCACAACCGGCTCGGCCACGATCGGCGCTGGACCGACGAGCCCGGCCTCGGCGACTGGTGGGGCCGGGCGCTGTGGGGGCTGGGTACCGCGGCTGCCCGCAGTCCCGCCGCCTGGGTTCGGGAGGAGGCGCTGGTCGCCTTCAGCAGAGCCGCCACGCGGCGCTCCCCGGCCCCGCACGCGATGGCCTTCGCCGGGCTCGGTGCCGCCGAGGTGCTGCGCCGACACCCGGCCCACGCCGCCGCGGCCGCACTGCTGACGGACGCCGCCACGACGATCGGCGGCCCCGGAGCCGATCCACGGTGGCCCTGGCCCTGGCCGCGGCTGACCTACGCCTCGGCGGCCCTTGCGGAGGTCGTCATCCTTGCCAGTCAACTGCGCCACGACGGCCCGCCCCTCGACAACGGACTGCGGATGCTGGCCTGGCTGCGCGACGTCCAACTCCGCGATGGGCACCTGTCGGTCGTACCCGCCGGTGGCTGGCGACGCGGCGAGGGGCGGCTCCGCCACGACCAGCAACCGATCGAGGCCGCCGCCTTCGCCGACGCCTGCGCCACCGCCGCCACGGTCACCGGCGATCCCGGTTGGGAGACCGGGGTGCGGCAGGCGGTCGGGTGGTTCCTCGGCGACAACGACGTCGGCACGCCGATGTGGGATCCGGCGACCGGTGGCGGCTACGACGGGTTGACCCCGCGCGGACCCAACCTCAACCAGGGCGCCGAATCCACCCTCGCCCTCATCGCCACCCTGCAGCACGCCCGGCGGTGGTCGTGACCGGCTCCCTGGCCGTCCGGCACGGCACCACCGTCGCCCCGGATCCACGCCGGGTCGTCGTCAAGCTCTTCATCCCGGGTGAGGACGCCGCTCTGGTACGCACCCGCGCGGCGGGGATCATCGACCGCGTCGCGCGCCTCGACGACGAGGAGACCGGCCGGCTGCTGCGGGACACCTTCGACCGCTTCGGCAGTCGGCACCGCGACCTGGACGGCACGTTCCACCACCACTACGACCTCGTCCGGCACCGCATCGCCCGGTCCCGAGACCTTTCCCCCACCACCCGACTCCTGGTCGGTGCCTACTTCAGTCACGAGTACGCGGTCGAGGCCGCCGCGCTGTGCAACCCGTCGATGGTGATCCACCCGGACCAGGGCGGTCTGGACGCCGGACAGGTGCGCGTCGCCGTCAGCCTGCGTCAGATCGGTGAGGGTCACCTGTCGTCCATCGGGTTCGCCACCGCCGTCCTCGGACCTGGACGCCGGCTCATCGTCGCGGACCGGTCGGGCCCGCTGGTCGTCGGGCAGCGGGTGGGCGTACGGCACCGCCGGGACCTGCTCGCCGCCGGCCTGGCCGAGGAGGACTGCGACAACGAGGTCACCGCGTCCGTGCTGGACGCCCTGCCCGACCGGTACGACGAGGCCACCTTCGATCGCGTACTCGGCAACCTGCCACCGGACCTGCTGAGCCGCAGCACCGGTCCGAGCACCCTGGAACACCTGCGCCGCACCAACGCCGCCAGCTACGCCATGACCTTCCCCGCCGGCACGGAGCTGCACCAGAGGGTGCTCTGGCCGGCCACCCCGGCGGAGAGCAACGGCATGGAGGACGCCCGGTTCGTCAGGTTCACCGACGAGTCCGGACCGGTGTACCGCGCCACCTACACCGCCTACGATGGGCGGCACATCGCCCCCCGCTCGTTGGCCAGCACCGATCTGCGCCGCTTCGAGATCACCCCGATGCGCGGCCCGGGCGCCCGCAACAAGGGCGTCGCGCTGTTCCCCCGTACTGTCGACGGCCGGCACCTCGCCCTGTGCCGCGCCGACGGCGAGACCATCGGCCTGACCTGCCTGGACCACGAGAACCGGTGGCAGGAACCGGTGCCGCTGCACTCCCCCCGGGACAGCTGGGAACTGATCCAGGTGGGTAACTGCGGATCCCCCATCGAAACCGACGCCGGCTGGCTCGTACTCACCCACGGGGTCGGTCCGATGCGCCGGTACGCCATCGGCGCGCTCCTGCTCGACCTGCGTCGACCGGAACGGGTCGTCGCGCGGCTCCCCGGCACGCTCCTGGCACCCGACACGGATGACCGGGACGGGTACGTTCCCAACGTCGTCTACTCGTGTGGGGGTCTCGTCCACGCCGGCGAGCTCTGGCTGCCGTACGGGGCCAGCGACGCGCGGGTCGGATTCGCCACGGTGCCGGTGGCCGCCCTCATCTCGGCGATGGTGGAATCCGCGCCGACACCGGACGGCGGCGGGGGCGGGTGAGCGGGGTTGTGGGCGGCCCGGGACCGTGAGGGTCAGACGCAGTCCTCGGAAAGCTGACCGCGCAGCTTGGCCAGCGCTCGGGTGATGAGCCGGGAGACGTGCATCTGCGAGACGCCGATCCGGTCGGCGATCTCGGCCTGGGTGAGGTTGCCGTGGAAGCGCAGGCTCAGGATCCTGCGTTCGCGTTCCGGCAGCGTGGCGAGCGCCGGCCCGAGGGCGACGCGGAGTTCGACCAGGTCGAAGTCGTTGTCGGTGGCCCCGAGGGTGTCGCCGAGTTCCTGGGTGCCGTCGGCACCGACAGGGGTGGACAGCGAGGTGGCCCGGTACGCCCGCGCCCCTTCGAGTCCCTCCAGGACGGTCTCCTCCGACACGTCGAGGTAGGCCGCGATGTCGGCCACGGTCGGCGAACGCCCCAGCGTGTGCGTGAGGGTGCTGTTCGCCTCGGTGATCGTGAGGCGGAGTTCCTGCAGGCGGCGGGGCACCCGTACCGACCAGGTGCGGTCGCGGAAGTACCGCTTGATCTCGCCGATGACGGTGGGGATGGCGTACCCGGTGAAGTCGACGCCCCGGGTGGGGTCGAAGTGGTCGATGGCCTTGATCAACCCGATCGCGGCGGTCTGGGTCAGGTCCTCGTCCTGGACCCCGCGTCCCGAGTAGCGGCGCGCCAGGTGGCGGGCGAGCGGCAACCACGCCTCGATGGCGCGTTCCCGTAGCGCCGGCCGCCGGGGGTCGTCGGCCGGGGTCGCGGCCATGGCGGCCAGGAGATCATCTGGACGGTGATCGCCGAGTGTGCCGCCGGGCCGGCCGGAGCGGGTGCTGGTCGTCGATGCGAAGGTCATGACCATGGGACTGGTCCTTCCCGTGCCCGTGGATCGGATCGACCGGAAGATCTCCGAACCGGCTGTCGCCGGGAGCGCACGTACGGGCGTGTGCGCTGTCGCAAGGCCACGACCACGGGCCTCGCCACCGCGTCATGTCGTTCAGGTTATGGCGTGGACACTACCCGAAAGACCGACTGATTACTAGCCGAAAGTATGAACCGCCGCCGGCTGCGGCAGGGGTCAAGCGCGCCGACCCGGGCCCTCGCCCGTCATCGCCGTCGACGACGGCCCGGAAGCCGCGGGGCTCACCGCGAACGGGTGGCGCAGCCGCCGCATTGCCTCCTCGCTGCCGTCGAACCTCACGTCGGCGTCGAGCCCGTCGAGGGTGGGGATGGCGAGGAACAACGCCGAAACGTGGCTGTCTTTCGATGTCATGCAAGATCCTTCTTGAGGAGCGGAGCGCATCGGGTCGCGGGAGTAACCTGCCGCGTGTCGTCGTGAAGCCCGGCGTGCGCACTGGGACCCGATCCGGTGTCCCGGTCGCGGGCGAGTGCCCGTCGACACCGACCATACCCGTCTCCGGCGTCCGTCACGCGTTCCGGAAGGGTCCGTCCGAATTCCCCGAGCGGACCGGGGCCGCGCCCGGTCCGGACGCGGCCCCGTCGTACGCGGTCAGATCAGGCGAGCGAGCGCCGCCCAGGTGTACGGGCCGGGCAGGCCGTCCACGGGGCCGGTGTATCCGCCGAGCTTCGCCATCTGTTGCAGCGCCTTGTAGGTGTTGATTCCGGCAACGCCGTCGATCGGACCGCCGTACCCGTAGCCGGAGAGCAGCTTCTGCACGCCCCGCCAGGAGTAGGAGCCCATGACACCGTCGGCGGGGCCGGTGTATCCGCCGAGCTTGGCGAGCCGCTGGAGGGCCGCGTAGGTGTACGTGCCGGGGGCGCCGTCGATCGGACCGGTGTAGCCGAAGCCGCGCAGGATCGTCTGCACGCCCTTCCAGGAGTTGGTGCCCATGACGCCGTCAGCAGGGCCGCCGTAGCCGCCCTTAGCGGCGAGCCGCTGGAGGGCGGCGTAGGTGTACGTGCCCGGGGCGCCGTCGATCGGACCGGTGTAGCCGTAGCCGCGCATCACCTGCTGCACGCCGTACCAGGTGTACGTGCCCGGCACGCCGTCGACCGGGCCGGTGTAACCGCCCGCCTGGCCGATCTCCTGCAGGATGACGCCCTCCGTCTGGGGGGCCGGGGTGGGGGTGGGGCCGGTCCCCCCGCCGACGTAGTCGAGCGGGTTGACCCGGACGCCGTTCGGGGTGATCAGGTGCCAGTGCAGGTGCGGGCCGGTGGACGAGCCCGAACCGTCCGCCCCGGCGGCACCCCCCGAGCGGCCCACGACCGTCCCGGACGCCACCGAGGCCCCGTTCGCCAGCAGGAACTGCGACAGGTGCATGTACTGGCTGCGCCAGCCGCCGGCGAGGTGGATCGTGACGGTGTGCCCGCCGGTCCCGTTGTAGTAGATGTTCTCGACGGTTCCCGCCCCGCACGCGGGCAGGTTGGTGCCGACGGCCATGCCGAAGTCGATGCCGCCGAGGGAGCCGCGGTTGAGGTGGGCCTGCCAACCGTCGGTGATCGGGTAGGCGCGGAACGGGTGGTAGATCGCCGGGTTGGCGTACGCCGCGGTCGGCAGCAGCATGCCGCCGACCACCAGCCCGCCGCCGACCGCCGCGCCGCCCCGCAACATGGCACGACGGCTGATGACGGGAGCGGTACGCGGGTCGTCGCCGTCGCAGCACCCGCGTGATACGTACTCGGACATGGTTCTCTCCTCTTGAGGTGGGGTGTCGGACGAGTCGCTCAGGGGACGAGGTTGGCGAGTGCGCGGTACGTGTTCGGCCCCGGCACCCCGTCGAGCGGCCCGGTGTAGCCGCCGCCCTGGGCCATGCGCTGCAACGCCGTGTACGTGCCGGATCCGGGTGCGCCGTCGATCAGGCCCGAGTAGCCCCAGCCCCGCAGGCAGGTCTGGAGACCGCTCCAGCTGTACGCTCCGAGCACGCCGTCGGTGGGGCCCGCGTAGCCGCCCAGCTTCGCCATGCGCTGCATGGCCGCGTACGTCTGGCCGCCCGGGACGCCGTCGATCGGCCCGGTGTAGCCGAACCGCCGCATGACGGTCTGGACGCCCTTCCAGCTCTGGACGCCCATGACGCCGTCGACGGGACCGGTGTAGCCGCCGGCGGTCGCCAGGGTCTGCAACGCCTTGTACGTGTTGGTACCCGGCGCCCCGTCGATCGGACCGGTGTAGCCGTAGCCGCGCAGCACGGTCTGCACGCCCTTCCAGCTCTGTGCACCGGGGACACCGTCGAGCGGCCCCGGGTACCCGCCGCCGACGGCGATGCGTTGCAGCGTCGTGCCGTCCGCGATCGAGATGGGGCCCGGGACGCCGGAGGTGACGCTGAGATACGTGCGGATGGCGGCGTACGTGTTCGGTCCGGGCACCCCGTCGATCGGGCCGGTGTAGCCGTAGTCGGCGGCGAGCAGTTGGAGCGACCTGTACGTGTTCGGCCCGGGCACCCCGTCGACGGGGCCCGTGTAGTAACCCCGGGACAGGACGGTCTGCACGCCCTTCCAGCTCAGCACTCCCAGGATGCCGTCGACCGGCCCGGTGTAGCCGCCGCGCTGGGCGAGCTGCTGGAGCGTCTTCGCGTCGGCCGTCGCGATCGTGACGCCGCCGGCGACCTGGTCGAGGTACGCGCGCAGCCCCGCGTAGCTGTTCGGTCCGAGGACGCCGTCGACGGGGCCGGTGTAGCCGCCGCGCTGCGCGAGCAGTTGCAAGCCCTTGTACGTGTTGGTGCCGGGCACGCCGTCGACCGGACCGCTGTACAGCCCGAGCCGCGTGAGGTGCGTCTGCACGCCCTTCCAGCTGTTCGACCCGAGGACGCCGTCGACGGGGCCGACGTACCCGCCGAGCTCCGCGACCCGCTGCAGCGTGACGCCGTCGGCGAGGGGGATGCCCGGCGTCGGGCCGGGGACCGGGTTCGCGCCGGGCGGCGGCAGGGTCGCCGAGCCGAACGCGTCGGGCTTCGCGACGTTCATGTCGATGGCCACGCCCTTGACCGACCCCGAGGCGCTGAACTGGTGGATCGCCCACGTCGGGTACGCGGTGCCGATGTTCGGGCTGCCCGGCGGCACGTCGTAGTGCGCGATCCACAGCTTCGCGCCGGTCGCCTGCGTCAGCGGCCAGGTCCGTGACCGCAGCAGCGCGGAGTACGTGTACAGGAACGGCGTCACGCCCAGGGCCGCCTTGACGGCGTTGATGAACGCGGCGGTCTGCGCGTCGCTCCACACGGGACTGCCGTCGATGCCCTCGACGTCGACCATCAGCGGATCGCCGGGGCGGTAGCCGTGCAGGTTCGCGAGGAAGTACGCGGAGTCGCCCGCCGCGGTACCCCAGCCCGTCATCCAGTAGTGGCCGACGAGGAACCCGGCCGCGCGGGCGGCGTCCACCTGCCGCGTGTAGTACGGCGACGTGTACGGCTGGCGCGTCCCGTCGTTGGACCCGCCCGACTTGACGACGCAGAACCGGAACCCGGCGGCGCGCGCGGCCAGGAAGTCGAGGTTCGCCTGGCTGGTGCCGACGTCGATACCGGGCACGTAGTCGTTCGCGGGCGGGGTGACCGGCGGATGGGCGTCCAACCACGCCGCGACGCCGCGGATGGTGTTGGGGCCGAGGACGCCGTCGAGCGGCCCCTCGTAGCCGCCGTCGCGGGCCAGCGTCTGGATCGCCGTGTAGGTCCGGGTGCCGGGGATTCCGTCGATCGGCCCGGTGTAGCCGAAGTCCTGGACGGCGGTCTGCACGCCCTTCCAGCTCAGGACGCCCATGACGCCGTCCACGGGGCCGCCGTACCCGCCGCGCAGAGCGAGGCGCTGAAGCACCCGCTGGTCGTCGGCGGTGAGCACGTACTCCGACGGTCCCGGGGTGGTGCCCGGGCCGGGGGCACCCACGTCGGCCATCCGGTAGCCGACGTTGTCCAGGGTCCAGCCCTTGTAGATCAGGCCGGACAGGGCGGTGTACCGGGCGACGGACTGGGTGCCGATGCAGTACCCACCGGGCGCGAAGTCCTGCCCGCCGGAGAGGAGCGACGACGCCATCAGGCAGCGGGTGCCACCGCCGTCGAGGTCGAGGGCGACGTGACCGGGGTGGCCGCCGTTGCCGTGGTTCGCCCACCAGTGGAAAGCGCCGCGCGGCGCCGCCGAATAGTCGGTGTACTCGGCCCCGGAGTCGATGAACGCCTGATAGGCGGTGCTCCGGGAGTCTCCGAGCGCGCAGGCGCGGAACATCAACGCCTGGCACATGCCGTTCCAGTTGTAACCGTTGTAGAAGCCGGCGCCACCGGCGTCGACGACGTGCTGGCGGGCCCACTGCTCGGCCCCGGCGACGGTCCTGGTCACTGTCCGCTCCGCACGTCGAGGGTGGTGATGGCGAGGATTTCCTCCGTGCCGACGAGTTGCGCCCGCAGCACCGGGTGGGCGCCGGTCGCGGAGGTCGGCACGGCGCCGCTGCGCAGCCAGCGGTCCAGCGAGATCCGCCCGGCGTCGTCGGTGTCGAGGTCGAGGTGGCCGAGGCGTGGCGCAGACCGGCGCCCGGGGGCGACCTCGAACCACACGCTGAGGTCGACCCGGTGGAACTCGCTGATCGAGAACCGCACCCGCCGTCCGGCGAGCGGACGGCTGTTCGCGACAAGGGTGAAGACGACGCCGTGCGCGGCGCGTCCGGCCCGGCCCGCCGAGGTCGCCCAGACGTGTACGGGTGCGGAGAACGCGCCCCGCACCGCCCCGTCCAGCCGGGACGCCCCGGCGGCGGAGGCCGCCCGCCCGCCCGCCGTCGCGAGCACCACTCCCGGTACGAGCACACCCGCCCCGCGTAGGACGGCGCGGCGGGACACCCGCGGTAGGTTCCTGTCGATCAGATCGGCCATCTGCTCTCCCCTCGCGTGCGGCATCCGCACGTCATCGGCCGGTATCCCGGTCGGGGGCCGTCGGTCATCTTCGTGAGACCTTCGACCGCTCCCGGTCAAGTACCGTCATCGTCGGGGTCCGCCGGGCCGCTGTGACCCAACGGATCCGCAGACTTCGAAGGCACTGACGCGGTCATGCCACCGATGAGGCCTGGTGGCGGTGAGGATGCCCCGGTAGTTTCAGCGGTCAGACACCTTCACTGCCTGCGATCGGAAAGTCGGCTACGTGTCGCACATCGAGAAGATCACCGGTGAACTGCGCGCGCTGATGACGGGCATCGAGCGCGCACAGGGGTTGGCAGCCGCCGTCGACAGTCAGGCGCAGGAGGTGGCGCTGCGGGCCGCGGCGGCCGGCTTCCTGGCCGTCGCGGCGGGAATGGCCCGGGTACGCAGCACGATCACGGCAATCCAGGGCGACCTGGGTAGCCTTTCCGGTGCGATCGGTGAGGCGACGAAGGCGGCTGCGGCCGTTCCGCACGAGGCCACCACGCAGGAGACGATCTCCGGACTGACACCCGTTCAGTCCGCGGTGGTCAGCGCACGCGACGCGACCGCCGGGGCGATCACCCAGGTCGGTGAGGCACAGCAACTCGTCACCATGATTCTGCGGGGTGGGCAGCCCGGGTCGCTGCTCCAGGCCCTGGACAACATCAAGCAGGTCCTGGTGCTGGTCGTTCAGCGCACCGGCGTCGCCCGACAGTCCGTCGAGGCGGCGATCGCCGAAGCGCGACAGCTGGGGTCCTCGGGAAGCTGAGCGGGGCAGGCGAGGCGCACCGCGACGTGGGGTCAGCGGGGCGCTTGTCGGCATGGGACACACTCGGCTCCACCGTCGACGGTCTGCCGTCGGCGGGCCTTCCGGCGGGAGTTGCCATGCGGACCAGAAGACTGATCTCCACCGTCACCGCGTTCACCCTGACCCTCACGGTCACGCTTCTGCCGGCTGGTCCGGCCGCGGCCGACACCGCCCTGGACAGCTGTTACGACTCGACCACCCCGCAGCACCAGGACCCCACCGCCCGGCCCGCGCCGGGGAACCAGCAGACGACCTGGGTGTCGCCCATCAGCATCATCCACGGCGACGCCTTCCGCGTGAGTGCGCAGGGCAACGTTCAGATCGACCACTGGGGCACCACCAAGAGCATCGCCGGCGAGCTGCCGGCCGCTCCCACCACCGGTGGGTGGCCGGCGCCCGGTGCCCCTCGGTACGCGCTCATAGCCCGGGTCACCACGGGCTCGATGTGGGTGAAGAAGACCAGCCGGATCTACGGACCCAGCTCCTGGTTCCCGGTCGGCACCGACAGCGGATGCATGCTGTTCTCCAGCAACGGCGACCCGGCGCCGCACCTGGTCTTCACCTTCAACGACAACAACCTGGGCGACAACAGCGGCGGCGCGGGGTTCGTCGTACGGCAGTGGTTCTGAGCAACGGCTGCCGGTGATGCCTGTGTTCCGGCTCAATTCTCTTCGCAGGTCAGCGTTAGTAGATCAAGCGGCCGTGGGTACTGCCCCCACTGTGAAGAAGATGAACAGGCGTTACGTCGCGCGCGTGCCGCCGCCAGCCGAACCAGCCCCCGCCAGTCGGGAGTCAGCCGGGATTCCGTGGGCACGTCGGCGGGCCCGCTCTGCCTCACCCGGAGCCGCCCGCGGTGTCGCGGCACCGACCGGGCCGGTCGTGGTCCGTGGCGTGGCCGCACCCACCGCACCCACCCGGCCGGCCGTCGTCCGTGGCGTGGCCGCACCGACCGGGCCGGCCGTCCTGCCGGGCAGCGCCGCTCAGGTGGAGCCGCCGGTACGGCACGGCGTGGTCCCGGTGGAGCCGGCGACCGCCGATGAGCCGGTCGACGTGGCCACCCAGCTGTTGCAGCCACCCGACGTGACGGCGGCGATCTTCGTGGACCGCTCCGGGCGCCGGGGTCACCTGCTGCGCCAGACCGTGTACGCGCTGGTCGCGATCGCTCTCCTGCTCGTCGTCGCGTTCTGGCTCGTCCAGGGTCTGGACGCGTTCGGGTCGACGAGCTGATGGCCGTCTGGAGTGGACGCCGACGTGTGGCCGGCACCGGCGAGATCGTGCCAGCGTCCACGCCGTCCACGCCGTCCACGCCGTCCACGCCGTCCACGCCGTCCGCGTCGTCGGCCTCGTCGGCGGAGGAGCGGCGGCAGCGCAGGCGTAACCGTCGACGGTGGATGCTGGCGGCGGTGGCGACGTTCATCCTGCTGAACCTGCTCGCCGTCGGGGCGTACGCGAACTCGCGCTTCACCCCCGACCACCAGAGCGACGGTCCGACCGGGACCGGCACGGTGCCGGCGGTGGTCCGCGACGGCGGGACGGTGGTCGACACGCGCGGCGGCAAGCTGGACGCCCGGCGGATGCCGGCGCGGACGATCGCCCTGACCTTCGACGACGGTCCCGATCCGACGTGGACGCCCAAGGTGCTGGACGTGCTGAGCCGGCACCGCGCGCCGGCCACCTTCTTCGTGCTGGGTTCGCAGGTCAGCCGGCACCCCGAGCTGGCGGAGCGGATGGCCCGCGAGGGCCACGAGCTGGGCATCCACACCTTCACCCACCCCGAGATGGCGGACCTGCCGTCCTGGCGGCGCAAGCTGGAGTACTCGCAGACCCGCGCCGCCATCCAGTACGTCACGGGCGTCGACACCTCGCTGGCCCGCCTGCCGTACTCAAGCGGGGTGGACTCGCTGGACGACGCGAGTTGGCCGCTGGTGCGGGAGTCCGGCCGGTGGGGTTACGTGTCCGTGTTCAACGACACCGACAGCCGGGACTGGGCCCGTCCCGGCCCGGGCGCCATCATCCGCAACTCCACCCCCGAGGGTGACCAGGGCGCGGTGGTCCTGATGCACGACAGCGGCGGGGACCGGTCGCAGACCATCGCCGCGCTGGACCGCTTCATTCCCGAGATGCAGGCCCGCGGCTACCGGTTCACCACCGTCTCCCAGGGGCTCGGCTGGCCGACCGCCGCAACCGTCCGGCCGGGTGCCGACGACCAGATTCGCGGCGCACTGCTGGTCGGCGGCGTCCGGCTCGCCGACGGCACCGTGCACGTCCTGTGGCTGCTGCTCATCGTCGTCGGCCTGCTCACCCTGGCGCGCACCCTGCTGCTCTTCGGGTACGCGGTGGCTCATGCCCGCCGTCGCCGCGCCCCGACCTGGTCCTGGGGTGGCGAGGTGAACGACCCGGTCACGATCATCGTGCCGGCCTTCAACGAGCGGACCACCATCGCTGCCGCCGTTCGCTCACTGGCCTCCGGCACACACCCCGGCATCGAGGTGCTGGTCGTGGACGACGAGTCCGACGACGGCACCGCCGACGAGGTGGAGCGCCTCGGGCTGCCCAACGTGCGGGTGGCCCGGGTTCCCGGTGGCGGCAAGGCCGCCGCGCTCAACGCCGGGGTGGCGCTCGCCCGCAACGACCTGGTGGTCATGGTCGACGCCGACACCGTCGTCGCGCCCGACGCCGTGCACCGTCTGGTGCAGCCGTTCGCGGACCCGCGGGTCGGCGCGGTGGCCGGCAACGTCAAGGTGGGCAACCGGCGGCGGCTGCTCGGCCGCTGGCAGCACATCGAGTACGTCATCGGGTTCAGCCTCGACCGGCGCCTCTACGACACGCTGCACTGCATGCCCACCATCCCCGGCGCCCTGGGCGCGTTCCGTCGCGAGGCGGTACGGGCCGCCGGCGGGCTCAGCCGGGCCACCCTCGCCGAGGACACCGACCTCACCATGGGCATCCACCGCGCCGGCTGGCGGGTCGTCTACGAGGAGACCGCCGTCGCCCGTACCGAGGCGCCGAGCACGTTGCCGGAGCTGTGGCGGCAGCGCTACCGGTGGAGCTACGGCACCATGCAGGCGTTGTGGCGGCACCGCCGGGCGTTTGTCGAACGGGGGCCGTCGGGCCGGTTCGGCCGACGCGGGCTGCCGTTCATCGCCCTGTTCTCGGTGCTGCTGCCGCTGCTCGCCCCGGTCGTCGACATCTTCGCCGTCTACGGGCTGTTCTTCCTCGACCGCTACGAGACCGTGCTCGCCTGGCTGGCCGTCATGGTCGTGCAGATCGTCACCGCGATCCTGGCGTTCCGCCTCGACCGGGAACCGCTGCGCCCGCTCTGGGCCCTTCCGCTCCAGCAGTTCCTCTACCGGCAGGTCATGTACCTGGTGCTGGTGCACTCGGTGATCACCGCGCTCAGCGGTGGACGCCTGAAGTGGCACAAGCTGCGTCGTACCGGCGAGGTGGCCGACGCCCAGCCGCAACCGGTCACCTGAGCGGTGCCCGCGCCCCGGCTGCCGCCTCCCGGGCGGCAGCCGGCAGCCACGGCGTTGCCGAGATCAGGGCGCGGGCCTGGGCGGGGGAGAAGACGCCCGCCGCCGGTTCGGCCCGGCCGCACGGCCCGTCGGACTCGCCCGGACTCTTGATCCAGAGCAGCGCGGCGACCCGTTCCAGGCCCGGATCGGTGGTCGGCGGTGGACCGAGAGCCTCCGGGGTCGCGTTGCACCACTGGTCGTCCGGCGGCGCGGGCAGCCCGTTGCGCGAGGTGTCGATGACCATCTCCCGATCGCCCACCAGCCGTGAGACGGCCAACCCCCACCGGTGGCTGTCGGCGGTGGACTGGCGGTTGGACACGTTCACCGAGAATCCCTCGGCCCGGGTGATGCCGGACCGCCGCAGCCGCTCGGCGGTCTCGGTCGGCCCCCGCCAGCGGGGATGCCCCGCGTCGAGGTAGACGTGGTGGCCGGCGTCGGCCAGCGTCCGGGTGGCGTCGGTCAGCAGGTCCGCCCGGGCGTCGTCGAAGCAGTCCGCCGCCACCGCGTCCGGCTCCAGGACCACCGCCGCCCGGTCGTCGCCGAGCCCCCGCACGGTCTGCGCGATGAACCGCGCGTAGGCCTCCGCGTCGACCGCGCCGCCCCGGCTCGGGCCGGCGCAGTCGCGGTTCGGGACGTGGTAGATCACCACGACCGGCAGAGCCGCGCTCCGGCGGGCCGCGGCCAGCACCGGCGCCAGGTCCGTCAGGTCGTCCGGACCGGTCAGCCACCGGGCCTGCGGGGTGTCGGCGATCGGATCCAACCAGGTCGCGTCGTGGTCGTCCCGCCAGCGCGCCGCCGGGCTGTCGGTGTCCACCAGCAGGGTCGCGCCACGGAACGGGTGCCGCAGCGGGCTGTACTCGGCGCCGCCCTCGCCGCCCGCGCAGCCGCCGGCCGTCCCGAGCAGTGCGGCGGCCAGGGAGCCGGTGAGCAGAGCCGATCGCATCCGACCACGGTAGGCCGGGACGGGGTCGACCGCAGCGCGGGCGGCGGGGACCTGCGATGCGGATCAACCGGTGCGAGCGAGGTTGGCCATCTTGACCGCGGTGAACACCGCCGCGGCCAGCGCGACGTCGGACAACAGCATCAGACCGATCGCGTACGAGCCCTGGATGTCGTACACCCACCCCATCACCAGCGGCGGAACGAAGCCACCCAACCCGCCCGCAGCACCGACCAGTCCGGTCACCGCACCCACCTGATCGGCCGGGGCGACCTTGCCGACCAGGGCGAACACGGCGCCGCTGGCAGCGCCGAGCAGCGCCGCCATGCCGAGCAGCGCGACCGTCGCCACCGGCATCAGGGGCGGCGCGAACGCCTGCACGACGGCGAGGACGGCCACCCCGGCGAAGCACCACACCAGCACCGGCACGGGATGCACCCGGTCGGAGAGCCATCCGCCGGCCGGTCGGGCCAGCACGGCCAGCACCACGAAGCCGGCGGTACGCAGCGCACCGTCGGCGGGCTCCAGTCCGTACTGGGTGCGCAGGTACGCGGGCAGATAGACGCTGAAGGCAACGAAGCCGCCGAAGCCCACCGCGTACAGGAAGCACAGCTGCCAGGTCACGGTCAGCCGCGCGACGGCGGTGAGCCGCTGCCGGAGCGTGCCCGCCGGGCGGACACGTCCGGGTGCGTCGCGCAGCAGCAGGAACGCCAGCACCGCGTATGCGGCCAGGATCGCGGCGATCAGCAGAAAGGGGGCGTCCTCGCCGTACACGTCGGCCAGCCGCACGGTGGTGAAGTTGGCGATCGCGGTGCCGCCGGTGCCGATGCCGAACACGCCGATCGCGAAGCCGCGCCGGGCCGCCGGGTACCAGCCGGAGACAAGGGGAACTCCGACGGCGAACGCCGTGCCGCCGATGCCGAGGAAGAAGCCGGTCACGATCAGCGCGGGATACGACGACACCACCGTCAGTGTCAGCACCGGAATGATCGTGGCGAGTGTGACCAGGGGGAAGACGGCCCGGGCACCGTACCGGTCGGTGAGCGCGCCGACCGGGATTCGGCCGAGGGATCCCACCAGCACCGGTACGGCGACGAGGAGCGACTGCGCGGCGAAGCCCAGGTCGAGCCGTTCCTTGATGCCGGGACCGAGGGGACCCAGCAGCGCCCATGCCCAGAAGTTGACCAGGAAACCGAGTGTGGCGACGGTGAGCTGGAGCGTCGCACCGGGTCCCGTCCGGAGCGAGGTGCCGGGGCCGGAGGTGAGCGGCGTGTCCGTGGCGGTGCTCATCGTTGCTCCTTCCTCACCGGCTCGAGCGGGTGCGCCGGCCGCGCGGCCTGGGCAGTTGGGGCGGGCCCTCCCAGCCGGGCCGGGCCGGGCGTAGTCCAGGCCGGTCGTCGCGGCTGCGGTAGACGACGTACGGGCGGGTGGCGTAGCCCACCGGTGCGCTGAAGGCGTGGACGAGCCGGGTGAACGGCCAGAACGCGAAGAGCGCGAAGGCCGCCAGGATGTGGATCTGGAAGCCGATCGGCACGCCGGCCATGATGTCCGGGTCGGGGCTGAGGTAGAACAGCGACCGGAACCAGGGGGAGATCGTCTCGCGGTAGTCGTAACCCGGGCCACTGATGTTGGCCCGGACGGTGGCCCAGAGCCCCAGGACGATCACCCCGGCGAGCACCACGTACATCGCCTTGTCGTTGCGGGTGGTGGCGGCGAAGACCGGTCCGGTCAACCGACGGCGGGCGATCAGGATGCCCAGCCCGATCAGGGTGCAGAAGCCGGCCACCGTGCCGATGAACACGGCCGTCAGATGGTAGGTGTGTTCGGTGATCCCGACCGCCTCGGTCCAGGACTTCGGCACCAGCAGGCCGCCGATGTGTCCGATCAGGACCATCAGCACCCCGAAGTGGAACAGCGGACTGCCCCACCGCAGGACGGCGCTCTCGTAGAGCTGGGAGGAGCGGGTCGTCCAGCCGAACTTGTCGTACCGGTGACGCCAGATCAGGCCGCCGACCAGGATCGCGATGGACAGGTACGGGTACACCACCCACAGCAGGATGTTCATCGGCGTCCTCCAGTCGTGTCGACCAGTCCGAACGGTTCGAGCCCGACCTGCTCCACCGGCGGTCCGGTGCGGGCCAGGCGGGTGGCGGCGGCGATGTCCCCGGGCTGGGCGGGCGGCAGCATCTCGCGGACGGCGGCGACCGCCTGCCGGTACACCGACTTGTCCCGGCCCAGCGCCTCGACCAGCAGGTCCAGGCCCACCCGGTTCTCCCGCAGCAGCCGCCAACCGCGATCGTCGGCGGCGGCCAGGTCGAGCACCGCGGGCAGGAAGTCGGGCAGCTCGCCGTCGACCACCTTCAGACCCACCTCCTTGTACGCGGCGGAGAAGGTGACCAGCGCCTCCCCCCGCCGACGGGTGTCGCCGCAGGTGTAGTAGGTCAGGTGCAGGCAGCAGCGGCGCCGGAAGTCGAACAGCTCCACGTAAGCGGCCCGCAGGTCGACGGGCGGGACCGCCTCCCGGTGGGCGACCACCTCGCGCAGCGGTCGGGCGACCTCGGCCGGCAGGCCGTCGAGCGCGGCGCGCACCGTGGGCAGCGCCGCCAGGACCTCCTCGTCCGGATAGCGCAGCAGCAGGGACGCCGCGCGGGCGGCCACCGCCCGCCAGGCCGGCTGGCTCACGGCTTACCTCCGTCGACGTGTTCGGCTTCGGGGCTACGAGGCGGAAAGAGGCCCTTCGGGGTGCCCTTGCCGTCCCAGTTGAGCAGGTTGACCCGCCGCGGCTCGTCGCCCGGGTCGGTGAAACTGTCGGCGGTCTGCCGGTCGCGCAGCATGTGGAAGGTCTCCACCTGCACCGGCACCGGCGTGCCGGACGACTCCCCGAACGGTCCCTGGCCGTACGGGCCGCCACCACCCATCCCGGGGCCGCCCTCGTAGTCCAGGCTGCACTCCGTGGCGATCTTCTCCAGCCGGTGGGCGTCCTCGGCGTGGGCGGCGGGGATGACGTAGCGCTGCTCGTACTTGGCGATGGCCAGCAGCCGGTACATGTCGTCCATCTCCGTGCCGGTCATGCCGACGGCGGCGGCGATGGACTCGTCGCGCTCCTCGCCCAGGTTGATCCGGCGCTGGTACGCGCGCATCGCGGCGAGCCGGTTCAGCACCCCGCGCACCGGCTCCGGGTCGCCGGCAGTGAACAGCTCGGCCAGGTACTCCACCGGGATGCGCAGGGCGTCGATGGCGCCGAAGAGGTTCCCGGCCTGCTCCGCGTCGTGGCCGGTCTCGCGCAGCACGTCGGCCACCGGCGACAGCGGCGGGATGTACCAGACCATCGGCATCGTCCGGTACTCCGGATGCAGTGGCAGCGCCACCTCGTACTTCATGATCAGATCCCAGATCGGGGAGCGCTGGGCCGCGTCGATCCAGTCGTCGGGAATGCCCGCCTCCCGGGCGGCGGCGACCACGGCCGGGTCGTGCGGGTCGAGGAAGACGGACCGCTGCGCGTCGTACAGGTCGTGTTCGTCCTTCCGCGCGGCGGCCTCGGCGACCCGGTCCGCGTCGTAGAGCATCAGTCCCAGGTAGCGCAGCCGGCCCACACAGGTCTCGGAGCAGATGGTCGGCTGCCCGATCTCGATGCGCGGGAAGCAGAAGGTGCACTTCTCCGCCTTGCCGGTGCGGTGGTTGAAGTACACCTTCTTGTACGGACAGCCGGTGACGCACATCCGCCAGCCGCGGCAGCGGTCCTGGTCGACCAGGACGATGCCGTCCTCGGCCCGCTTGTAGATCGCCCCCGACGGGCAGGAGGCCGCGCAGGACGGGTTGAGGCAGTGCTCGCAGATCCGCGGCAGGAAGAACATGAAGGTCTTCTCGAACTCCTGCTTCACCTGGCCGGAAACCTTCGCCAGCACCGGGTCGCCGGCGGCGATCTCGTTGCCCCCGGCGAGGGAGTCGTCCCAGTTGGCGCTCCAGGTGATCTTCGTGTCCTGGCCGGTGAGCAGCGACTTCGGGCGGGCCACCGGGGTGTCGTCGCCGGCCGGCGCGTTGATCAGGTGCTCGTAGTCGTACGTCCAGGGCTCGTAGTAGTCCTTCATGGACGGCAGCTTCGGGTTGGCGAAGATGCTGAACAGCTTCTTCACCCGTCCGCCGGAGCGCGGCTTGAGCCGACCGCCGCGGGTCCGCACCCAGCCGCCCTGCCAGCGTTCCTGGTCCTCGTACGTGCGGGGGTAGCCCTGGCCGGGGCGGGTCTCCACGTTGTTGAACCAGACGTACTCGACCCCGGACCGGTTGGTCCACGCCTGCTTGCAGGTGACCGAACAGGTGTGGCAGCCGATGCACTTGTCGAGGTTCATCACCATCGCCATCTGTGCCATGACCCGCATCAGTACTGCACCTCC
Source organism: Micromonospora sp. NPDC049799 (assembly GCF_040656655.1). Lineage (NCBI taxonomy): Bacteria > Bacillati > Actinomycetota > Actinomycetes > Micromonosporales > Micromonosporaceae > Micromonospora > Micromonospora sp. NPDC049799. The sequence goes on along the minus strand of NZ_JBFAMU010000034.1, from coordinate 4,570 downwards.
TGGGAGCGGCGGCGGATCACCGTGACCTCGTCGCGCTGGTTGCCGGTGGGGCCGAGGTAGTTGAACGCGAACGACAGCTGCGCGTACCCGCCGATCAGGTGGGTGGGCTTGACCAGCAGCCGGGTCAGCGAGTTGTGGATGCCTCCGCGCCGGCCGTTGGTCTCCGACTTCGGCACGTCGATGACCCGCTCCTGGGCGTGGTACATGTACACCGTGCCCTCGGGCATCTTGTGGGTCACCACGGCCCGGCAGACCACGACGCCGTTGCGGTTGACCGCCTCGATCCAGTCGTTGTCCCGTACGCCGATCTTCTCCGCGTCGGTCTCGCTCATCCACATGGTCGGGCCGCCCCGGGACAACGTCAGCATGATGAGGTTGTCCTGGTACTCGGAGTGGATGGACCACTTCGAGTGCGGGGTGAGGTACCGGACGGTGATCTCCAGCTCGCCGTTCCTGCCGAGGCGCGGCTCGCCGAACAGCCTGTGCATGTCCAGCGGGGGCCGGAAGATCGGCAGCGCCTCGCCCGCCTCGTGCATCCAGTCGTGGTCGAGGAAGAAGTGCTGCCGGCCGGTGAGGGTGTGCCAGGGCTTGAGCCGTTCGGTGTTGATGGTGAACGGCGAGTAGCGCCGGCCGCCGTGCTCGCTGCCGGACCACTCGGGGCTGGTGATCACCGGGACCGGGCGGGCCTGGGTGTCGGCGAACGTGATCTGCTTGCCCTCGTGTTCGGCCGCCAGGTCGGCCAGCCGTACGCCGGTGCGCTTTTCCACGTCGTGGAAGCCGGCGGTGGCGACCCGACCGTTGGTGGTGCCCGACAGCGCCAGGATCGCCTCGCAGGCGTGTACGTCCTTCGCCAGCGACGGCCGTCCGTCGGCGACGCCGCCACGCACCTCGCCGTTCTTGCGGCGCAGGTACTCCACCTCAGGGCGCACGTCGACCGAGACGCCCTTGCCCGTGGTGCCGAGGGTGTCCATCAGCGGTCCGAGCGCGGCCAGCTTGTCGGCGACCGCGCCGTAGTCCCGCTCGACCACGATCAGTTTCGGCATGGTCCGCCCCGGGACCGGTGTCTCGCCGGTGGCCGCCCAGTCGACCACCCGGCCGCGCGGGGTCGCCATGGCGTCCGGGGTGTCGTGCAGCAGTGGCGCCGCGACCAGGTCCCGGCGTACGCCCAGATGCCGCGACGCCAGCGCGGAGAACGCCTTCGCGATGCCGTGGAAGGCGTCGAAGTCGGTTCGGGTCTGCCACGGGGGGTTGATCGCCGGGGTGAAGGCGTGCACGAACGGGTGCATGTCCGTGCTGCTGAGGTCGTGCTTCTCGTACCAGGTGGCGGCCGGGAGCACGATGTCGGAGAAGAGCGTGGTGGAGGTCATCCGGAAGTCGAGCGAGAGCAGCAGGTCGAGCTTGCCCTCGGGGGCCTCGTCCCGCCAGGTCACGTCCCTCGGCCGCAGCTCCTCCGGCGCCTCGTCGGCGCGCAGGTTCGCGTCGGTGCCGAGCAGGTGGCGCAGGAAGTACTCGTTGCCCTTGGCCGACGAGCCGAGCAGGTTGGCCCGCCACACGGTCAGTACCCGCGGCCAGTTCTCCGGCGCGTCCGGGTCGGTGCAGGCGAACCTGATGTCGCCCTGGCCGAGTTGCTCGGCCACCCAGCCGGCGGGGTCGTCCGGCCGGGCCGCGAGGGCCTCGTCGGCCAGGTCGAGGGGGCTGCGGTCGAAGGTCGGCATCGACGGCATCCAGCCGGCACGCGCCGACTGGGCCAGCAGGTCCATGGTGTGCTTCCCGGCGAAGGCGCCGGTGCCGGTCGGGGAGGAGACCACGTCGGCGGAGTAGGTGTCGTAGCGCCACTGGTCGGTGTGCACGTACCAGAAGGCGGTGCCGATCATCTGCCGTGGCGGGCGGACCCAGTCCAGGCCGAAGGCGAGCTGCGCCCAGCCGGTCACCGGGCGGCACTTCTCCTGCCCGACGTAGTGGGCCCAGCCGCCACCGTTGACCCCCTGGCAGCCGGTCAGGGTGACCAGCGCCAGGATCGCCCGGTAGGTGGTGTCGGAGTGGAACCAGTGGTTGGTGCCGGCACCGAGCAGGATCATCGAGCGGCCGCCGGACCGCTCGGCGTTGTCGGCGAACTCCCTGGCCACGCGGGCCACCTGGACCGCCGGCACGCCGGTGATCGGCTCCTGCCACGCCGGGGTGTACGGCGCCTCGACGTCGTCGTACCCGGCCGGCCACTGCCCGGGCAGGCCCTCGCGCGCCACCCCGTACTGGGCGAGCAGCAGGTCGAACACGCTGGTCACCAGGTGGCCGTTCACCGTCCGGGTCGGCACCCCGCGGCGCAGTACCTGCGGGGTGTCGGTGTCGAAGCGGGGCAGCTCCACCTCGACCGGCGTGCCGGCGCCGAGGCAGGTCAGTGCCGGTTCCAGGTCGGCGAGGTCGAGGTTCCACTGGCCCGACTGCTCGCCCCAGCGGTGCCCCAGGCTGCCGCGCGGTACGGCGGGGGCCTCGGTCGCCGAGTCCCAGAGCACGGTCTTGAAGGCCGATTCCCTGCCGGACTCGCCGAGATCCTCGGCCGTGAGGAACTTGCCCGGCCGGTACGCCCCGTCGGCACCCGGCTCCAGCGTGACCAGGAACGGCAGGTCGGTGAACGTGCGGACGTAGTCGACGAAACGCGGCGTTCGCCGGTCGACGAAGAACTCCTTGAGGATCACGTGCCCCATCGCCATCGCGAGGGCACCGTCGGTGCCCGGCTGGGCGGGCATCCACTCGTCGGCGAACTTCACGTTGTCGGCGTAGTCGGGGCTGACCACCACGACCTTCTGGCCCCGGTAGCGCGCCTCGGCCATCCAGTGCGCGTCGGGGGTGCGGGTCACCGGGACGTTGGAGCCCCACATGACGAAGTAGGAGGCGTCCCACCAGTCCCCGGACTCGGGCACGTCGGTCTGGTCGCCGAAGACCTGCGGGGACGCCACCGGCAGGTCGGCGTACCAGTCGTAGAACGACAGCATCGACCCGCCGAGCAGCGAGACGAACCGGGCGCCGACGGCGTGCGACACCATCGACATCGCCGGGATGGGGGAGAAGCCGGCGATCCGGTCCGGGCCGTACTCGCCGATGGTGTGCACGTGCGCGGCGGCGATCATCTCCTGCGCCTCGTCCCAGGAGATCCGGACCAGGCCGCCCTTGCCGCGCGCCTTCTGGTAGCGGCGACGCCGCTCCGGGTCGGCCTGGATGTCCGCCCACGCGGCCACCGGGTCACCGAGACGACCCTTGGCCTCCCGGTACATCTCCACCAGCACACCCCGGGCGTACGGGTAGCGCACCCGGGTGGGGGAGTAGGTGTACCAGGAGAAGGCGGCCCCACGCGGGCAGCCGCGCGGCTCGTACTCGGGGCGGTCCGGCCCGACGCTGGGGTAGTCGGTCTGCTGCTGCTCCCAGGTGATGATGCCGTCGGAGACGTACACCTTCCAGGAGCACGAGCCGGTGCAGTTCACCCCGTGCGTGGAACGGACCACCTTGTCGTAGGACCAGCGGTCGCGGTAGAAGGCGTCGGCCTCCCGACCGCCGATCTGGTGCAGTGTCCGGCCGTCGGCGGACACCTCGGCGCGGCGTACCAGGCCGCCCACCGCCAGTAGCGCCCGTCCCGCACTCTCGGTCGCTCGCGACATATGCCTCAATCCTTCGATAGCTTCTGTCGTGATGTCCCACGTTCTCGGCAGGGGCGCCGAAGCGCAACCGAAGTGGGGTGTCGCGGCAATCCTGCCGGCGCACTACCTCCCCGAACCGGGCCGAAGGTCCCGAGATCACCAGCTCTACCTTCGTCACCGTTCGGCCCCGGTCGTCGGGGTGATCCGGTCCCAGGCGGGGATCGGCAGCGTGATCACCGCGGCCGGGAAGAGCCCGTGCTCCTCGTTGTCGATGTGCCGGTGCAGCCGGTCGAGGGCGGCCAGCACCGGTGGCCAGTCGGGCGCGGTCCGGTCGACGGCGCCGAGTACGCCGTGGATGTCGTCGTGTTCGGCGCAGAGCTGATCGACCGCCTCGGCCATGCTGCCCTCGGCCCGTAGTTCCGCAAAGAGGCCGCCCTCCTCGGTGGCGGTGTGCGGCATCAGCAGCGCGAGCAGGTCGTCGAGCGCGACGAGGGCGTCGTCAGCGCCGCCGTGCACCGCCGTGCGCAGCCGTCCGGCGGCGTTCGAGATCCTCTCGTGCTCGGCGGAGAGCCGTCCGATCAGCGGGAATTCCCGACAGCCGCAGTAGTTGCACACGAGCCTTCCTCCCCTGGTGGCGGTTTCCAGCCTGCGTCGCGCTCACCACCGGGGGCAGGGCCGAACGGCCCGGTGCGCCGGACTGCCGGCCCTGCCCCCGTCGTGCGGAACCCGGCATGCTCAGGCCGCGACCGGCTGGCGGGACAGCCGGACCTGCCACACCTCCGGTCCGTCCTGCAGCCACTCGGTGGTCATACCGTCGCCGTAGCGGGCCTCGACCTCGGCCAGCAGCGGGCGGGGGGCGTGCGGGGCGACCAGCGCCGCCGACGCCGGTGTCCCCCGTCGTCTTCTCGGTCCACCACCCGGCCAGGCCCTCCAGCGTGGTG
>NZ_JBFAMU010000033.1:0-22749 GCF_040656655.1 Micromonospora sp. NPDC049799 | reverse complement strand
CCGAGTGCATCCGGGCGACCGCGTGGCCCAGGTGACCGACGACGCCGGTCAGCTCCTCCGGCTCGTTGACGTCGGCCCAGTCCAGAGGAGACTGTGGCCCGGGTCAGGCCGGTCTCGGCGGCCAGGTCGGCGCGGGACGGCGGCCGGTCGGCGGCGGCGATCCGGCCGAGCACCAGGGCGAGGTTGAGCTCGCGCAGGCTGGCCTGCCGTACCGCGCCGGCGGGGGAGTCGGGTCGGCTCACCCCTTGACACTGTCACACGTCGGTCAAATAATTCAACCACTGAACAAATAGCGGACGACACCCCGGAGGTCTGCCATGGCACCCCGTCCCACCCCCGCCGACAAGTTCTCCTTCGGTCTCTGGACGGTGGGCTGGCAGGCCCGCGATCCCTTCGGCGACGCCACCCGGCCGGAGCTGGACGCGGTCGAGGCGGTGCACCGGCTCGCCGAGCTCGGCGCGTACGGGATCACGTTCCACGACGACGACCTGATCCCGTTCGGCGCCGACGCCGCCACCCGTGACCAGCACATCGCCCGGTTCCGCAAGGCCCTCGACGAGACCGGCCTGGTGGTGCCGATGGTCACCACCAACCTCTTCACCCACCCGGTCTTCAAGGACGGCGGCTTCACCAGCAACGACCGCGACGTACGGCGGTACGCGCTGCGCAAGGTGCTGCGCAACGTCGACCTCGCCGCCGAGCTGGGCGCCCGCACCTTCGTCATGTGGGGCGGCCGGGAGGGCTCCGAGTACGACGTCGCCAAGGACGTGCAGGCGGCGCTGGACCGCTACCGGGAGGGCGTCGACCTGCTCTGCCAGTACGTCGTCGACCGCGGCTACGACCTGCGCTTCGCCCTGGAGCCCAAGCCGAACGAGCCGCGCGGCGACATCCTGCTGCCCACCGTCGGGCACGCGCTGGCGTTCATCTCCACCCTGGCCCACCCGGAGCTGGTCGGCCTCAACCCGGAGGTCGGCCACGAGCAGATGGCCGGGCTCAACTTCGCCCACGGCATCGCCCAGGCGCTGTGGCAGGGCAAGCTGTTCCACATCGACCTCAACGGCCAGCGCGGCATCAAGTACGACCAGGACCTGGTCTTCGGCCACGGTGACCTGCTCAACGCGTTCGCCCTGGTCGACCTGCTGGAGCACGGCGGCCCGGCCGGCGGTCCCGCGTACGAGGGGCCACGCCACTTCGACTACAAGCCCTCCCGCACCGAGGACATGACCGGCGTCTGGGCGTCGGCCGAGGCGAACATGCGCACGTACCTGCTGCTCAAGGAGCGGGCCGCGGCCTTCCGGGCGGACCCGGAGGTGGCCGAGGCCCTCGCCGCGAGCCGGGTCGCCGAGCTGGCCACGCCGACCCTCGCCCCCGGGGAGGGCTACGCCGAGCTGCTCGCGGACACCTCCGCGTTCGAGCGGTTCGACGTCGACGCGGCCGCGGCGAAGGGACTCGGCTTCGTCCGGCTCAACCAGCTCGCCGTCGAGCACCTGCTCGGCGCCCGCTGAGGGGCCGGCCGTGCCGCTCGTCGCCGGGGTCGACTCGTCGACCCAGTCCTGCAAGGTCGTCGTCCGCGACGCGGAGACCGGTGCCCTGGTCCGGGAGGGCCGGGCACCGCACCCGGACGGCACCGAGGTCGCTCCGGAGGCCTGGTGGGCCGCCCTGCGGGCCGCCGTGGACGCCGCGGGCGGCCTGGCCGACGTGGCCGCCGTCTCCGTCGCCGGGCAGCAGCACGGCATGGTCTGTCTGGACGGGACCGGCGCGGTGGTCCGCCCGGCGCTGCTGTGGAACGACACGCGGTCGGCGGGTGCCGCCGCGGACCTGATCGCGGAGGCGGGCGGTGACGAGACCGGCCGGCGCTTCTGGGCGGACGCGGTGGGCTCCGTGCCGGTGGCCAGCTTCACCGTCACCAAGCTCCGCTGGTTGGCCCGGCAGGAGCCGGCGAACGCCGCCCGGGTGGCGGCCGTCTGTCTGCCGCACGACTGGCTGACCTGGCGGCTGGCGGGCGCTCCCGGCCTGGACGCGCTGCGTACCGACCGCAGCGACGCCAGCGGCACCGGCTACTGGTCCCCGGCAACCGGCGAGTACCGGCTCGACCTGCTGGAACGGGCGCTCGGCCGGGTCGTGACCGTGCCCCGGGTGCTCGGTCCGGCCGAGGTCGCCGGCCAGCTCGACCCGTCCGCGCTCGGCGGTCCCGCCGCAGTGGCCCGGCTCGGCCCGGGGGCGGGCGACAACGCCGCCGCCGCCTTCGGTGTCGGCGCAGGCCCCGGCGACGTGGTCGTCTCCATCGGCACCTCCGGCACCGTGTTCAGCGTCGCGGACGCCCCGGCGGCGGACCCGGAGGGCATCGTGGCCGGCTTCGCCGACCTCACCGGCCGCTTCCTGCCGCTGGTCTGCACGCTCAATGCCGCTCGGGTGCTCGACGCCACCGCGAGGCTGCTCGGCGTCAGCCTCGACGAGCTTGCCGACCTGGCGCTCGCCGCACCGCCCGGCGCGGACGGCCTGGTCCTGGTGCCGTACCTGGAAGGGGAGCGGACCCCGAACCGGCCGGACGCCACCGGCGCGGTGCACGGGCTGACGCTGCGCACCTCGACCCCCGCGCACCTGGCCCGGGCCGCCGTGGAGGGGATGCTCTGCGCGCTCGCCGACGGCCTCGACGCGCTCACCACCCAGGGCGCGACGGTGCGGCGGGTGATCCTGGTCGGCGGCGGCGCCCGCTCCGCGGCGGTGCGCCGGATCGCCCCGCAGGTGTTCGGCTGCCCGGTGGTCGTGCCGCCGCCAGGGGAGTACGTCGCCGACGGCGCCGCCCGCCAGGCCGCCTGGGTCGCCCTGGGCGGCGCCGAACCGCCGGTCTGGTCCAGCGGCGCCGGTGAACGGTACGACGGCGAACCGCTGCGCGCCGTCCGTGCCCGGTACGCCGAGTTCCGGGACGCCACGAGCTGAACGCGACGGACCTCGATGGTAGAGAGGGAATGGAGCCGGTGGTGCCGGAATCTCGATCGTGAGATCGCCAAGAGTGATCGGCTCTTGCGCTACGCATTCCTCATGAGATAGAAATACGTGAACGTCGCAGCGTGAGGCGGCGGCGACCACGGGGAGAGGAAGCAATTCATGGCGAAGATGCGCCCTCAAAAAGCACTACGTCTGCTTGCCGCAACCGCACTGTTGACCAGCGCGACGAGCCTCGGGGTGATCGGGGTGGCCGCTGCCCCGGCATTCGCGCTCCCCAGCAACTGTTCGACCGGCTCCTGGACCTGGCAGCCCCAGGGGGCCACCGTCAAGTGCTACAACGGCACAGGCCAGTACCGTGCCAAGGCCTACTGCGTGAACGACTACAACAAGGGCACCTGGCGGTACGGCCCGTGGATCTCGGTCGGCGGCGGCTGGTCGGACGCCTACTGCAATTCGACGTACCCGTATCTCACGTCGAGCGGCTACGACCGACGCTGAAATAGCGCAGCCGTGGAATAAAGGAGAAAGTCGCGTGAGTGGAGCGCGACTTTCTCCTTCCCGTTCCAGTGGGAAACCCTGAGCATCAGGCGAACTCCGGCAGTGAATGCAACAATTGCGTTCACGTCAGGGAGGTCTGAGGCTTGCATTCTTGCCACCCCGGTTTGCGGGGCCGGGTCGCGGAACGGTTTCGCGTGCCTCGGCTCGCGTCGCGTGCCGGCTCGGCTACCCGTAGCTCGGGGACGTCACCCGGTTGTTATCTGGTCCTGGTTGGCTCCCGGTCATGACCTTGATCGGGCCCGGTCCACGGGCGTGGGGTGGCGGCGCGGGGCACCGGTTCTACAGCGTGGTGGTCTTCGTGCTGCTCGCCTCGCTGGACAACGTGGCGATCGGCCTGGTGCCACCCCTCTACGGGCCGATCGCCGACACGTTCGAGGTCCCGCAGCGCCTGCTCGGCCTGGTCACCGCCGTCAGCTTCCTGGTCAGCGCGGTCGCCGCGGTCGGCTGGGCGTACGTCGGCGACCGGACGAACCGCAAGCCGCTGCTGATGGTCGGCACGGTGATCTGGGCGGTCGGCACCGGGGGGAGCGCTGTAGCGACCGCCTATCCGGCGTTCCTCGCCGCCCAACTGGTAGCGGCGGTCGGGCTCGGCGCGGTCGGCTCGGTCGGGTTCTCCGTGGTGACCGACCTGATCTCGCCCCGCCGCCGGGGCCTCGTCATGAGCTTCTGGGGCCTGTCCCAGGGCGTCGGCACGCTGGCCGGGACGCTGGTCGGCGGGCTGCTCGGCGCCGCCGACTGGCGGCGGCCCTTCCTGCTGCTGACCGTCGTCGGGCTGGCCGCCACCGTCGCGTACCTGTTCACCTTCGACATCCGGCGGGGCGAGAGCGAACCGGAGCTGGCCGACGTGCTGGCCGGCGGCGCCGAGTACGACTACCGGATCACCCGGGCCGACCTGCCGCGGATCCTCGGCCGGCGGACGAACCGGTGGCTGATCCTCCAGGGCCTCACCGCGCAGGCCGCCTTCGGCTCGCTGGTGTGGTTGCCGGTCCTGTTCGCGGAGCGGGCGAAGGACCAGGGGTACTCGCCGGCCACAGCCGTGGTGGTGGGGAGCGTCTTCGCCACCCTGTTCCAGCTGGGCGGGGTCTTCTCGATCCTCGGCGGGTTGGCCGGGGACGCGCTGCAACGGCGTACGCCTTCGGGCCGGGCCCGGGTCGCGGCGGTCGGGGTCCTCGCGGCGTTGCCGTTCTACCTGGTGTTGTTCTTCGTGCCGATCCGCATCGACGTGCCCGACGGCGCCGGCTCCGGGGCGGTGGTCGCGGCGGTGCTGGCCAGCGTGGTCAGCGAGCCGACGGTCGGGCTGAGCCTGGTGACCGCCGTGGTGGCGCTGGCGCTGACCTCGGCCAACTCGCCGAACTGGTTCGCGCTCATCGCCGACGTCAACCCGCCGGAGCACCGGGGCACCGTCTACAGCCTCGGCAATCTGGTCAACGGTGTCGGCCGGGCGGCCGGCAACGGTCTGGTCGGCGTGGCCTTCCACGGCCTGCGGGCGGCCTTCCCGCCGCCGTTGAACTACGCGGTCGGCCTGGCCGCCTTCCAGCTCTTCTTCATCCCCACCGGGATCATGTACTGGCTGGCGTCGCGCAGTTCGCCGGACGACATCGCCGCCGTCCACGAGGTGCTCCAGGCCCGCGCCGAGAAGCTGTAGGGGGAGGGCCGCCCGCGAGGCTGCCCTCCCCCTGATCCGTCAGGCGGACCGCACCCAGACCGTCACGTCGGTCGGGACCCGGCCGTCGGCGTCCAGCGGGCCGCTCGCGGCCACCAGCTCGCCCGCCGGCGGCGGTACGGCGGCGGCGCCGAAGTTGGTCAGCACGGTCAGGCCGGCGTTGTCGAACGCCAGCACCTCGTCGCCGGACTCGCGCCACCGCAGGGTGCCCCGGCCGAGCCCGTGCTCGCGGCGCAGCCGCAGCGCGGTCCGGTACAGCTCGTACGTCGAGCCGGGGACGTCACGCTGCCGGTCCAGCGCGTACTCCGCCCACATCGGCGGCTGCGGCAGCCAGCTCGCGTCGGTCGGTCCGAACCCGTACGACGGCGCGTCGGCCTCCCACGGGATCGGCACCCGGCAGCCGTCCCGGCCGCGCTGGGTGTGCCCGCTGCGCAGCCAGGTCGGGTCCTGCCGGGCCTCGTCGGGCATCGTGGTGTGCTCGGGAAGCCCCAGCTCCTCGCCCTGGTAGAGGTACGCCGAGCCGGGCAGGGCGAGCATCAGCAGCGAGGCCGCCCGGGCCCGGCGCAGCCCGAGCGCGGCGTCCGGCTGCGGGTCGCCGATGCCGATGCCGTTCGGCCGGCCACCGCTGGTGTCCAGGCCCAGCCGGGAGGCGTGCCGCACCACGTCGTGGTTGGAGAGCACCCAGGTGGTCGGGGCGCCGACGGCGTCGGTGGCCTCCAGCGAGCGGGTCACCACCGCGTACTGGGCCGGCGCCGTCCAGGAGGCGAGCAGGTACTCGAAGTTGAACGCCTGGTGCATCTCGTCCGGCCGCACGTACCGGACCAGCCGCTCGGCCGGCTCGACCCACGCCTCGGCGACCAGAACGCGCTCGCCCGGGTAGCTGTCCAGCAGGGCCCGCCACTCCCGGTAGATGTCGTGCACGCCGTCCTGGTCCCACATCGGCGGTCGGGGCTTGTCGACCTCCTGCCCGGAGAGGATCTCCTGCGGCTCCTCCCAGTCGGCCAGGTCGGCCTGCTTGATCAGGCCGTGGGCCACGTCCACACGGAAGCCGTCGACGCCCCGGTCCAGCCAGAACCGGAGCACGTCCAGGAACTCCGCCCGTACCTCCGGGTTGTCCCAGTTGAGGTCTGGCTGTCCGGTGTCGAACAGGTGCAGGTACCACTGGCCGGGCCGCCCGTCGGCCTCGGTGACCCGGGTCCAGGCGGGGCCGCCGAAGACGCTCTGCCAGTCGTTCGGCGGCTGCGCGCCGTCCGGACCCTTGCCGTCGCGGAAGACGTACCGGTCGCGCTCGGGGCTGCCCGGTGCGGCCGGCAGCGCCGCCCGGAACCACCGGTGCGCCGACGAGGTGTGGTTGGGCACCAGGTCGACGATGACCTTCAGGCCACGTGCGCGGGCCTCGGCGATCATCTTGTCCGCGTCGGCGAGGGTGCCGAAGAGCGGGTCGACGTCCCGGTAGTCGGCCACGTCGTACCCGGCGTCGGCCTGCGGTGACGGGTAGAACGGCGAGAGCCAGACGGCGTCCACGCCCAGCTCGGCGAGGTGGTCGAGGCGCGCGGTGATCCCCGGCAGGTCGCCGATCCCGTCGCCGTCGGAGTCGGCGAACGAGCGCGGGTAGATCTGGTAGATGACGGCCTCGGTCCACCAGCCGGTGGCCGCGTCGGCGGACGTGTCCTGGTGCGTCGGGTTGCTGTTCAGGGCCTTCTCCCGTGTGTCGAGCCGTGCGATGTCGAGGGGCGTGCCCACGGATGGCTGTCGTTCAGTCTGCCCGGGGAGGGGCGGTCGATTCACGGACCACCAGCCGAGTGGGCAGGATCACCGGCGACCCGGGCGGGTCGGCGGGCGGGTCCAGGCTGTGGCCGACCAGCGGGTCCAGCAGGATCCGGGCGGCCAGCAGGCCCTGCGCGGCGGCCGGCTGGGCGATCGTGCTCAGCCCCAGCACGCCGGCGAGGTCGTGGTCGTCGATGCCGATGACGCTGACGTCCTGCGGCACCCGCAGCCCGGCGTCGCGCAGCGCGGTCATCGCCCCCATCGCCATCTCGTCGCAGGCGGCGAAGATCGCCGTGGGTGGGTCCCCCCGGCGCAGCAGCTCCTCGGCGGCCCGGGTACCGCCGTCGATGGTGAACTGCGACTCGACGTCCAGGCTGGGGTCCGGGGTGATGCCGGCGGCCCGCAGCGCCGCCAGGTAGCCGCGTCGGCGGTCCAGGTGGGTGGTGAAGGCCAGTTCGTCGTCGGGGTCGCCGGAGATGTGCGCGATCCGCCGGTGACCGAGGTCGAGCAGGTGCCGGGTGGCGGCCCGCGCGGCCGCCACGTCGTCGACGCGTACGCAGGGCCAGCCCGGCACCGCCGTACCGGAGCTGACCGTCACCCCCGGCAGGTCCAGAGCGGTGAGGGCGGGCAGGTCGGTGCGGTGCAGCGGGGTGGCGACCAGCATGATGCCGTCCACCCGCTTGTGCAGGTTGGCGGTGCTCAGCACCCGCTGCCGGATCTGTTCCCGCCCGCCGAGGTTGTAGAGCAGCAGGTCGTAGCCGCTCTGGTAGAGGAACTCCTCGACCGCTTCCACCACCGTCCCGAAGAACCAGCGGGTGATCCGCGGGACCACCACGGCGATCGTGCCGGTCCGGCCGCCGGCCAGCCGCGACGCGCTCGGCGAGACGCGGTAGTCGAGCTGCTCGGCGGCTGCGAGCACGCGGCGGCGGGTGGACGCGGACACCGTCGGCAGGCCACGCAGCGCCCGCGAGACGGTGGCGGTGGAGACGCCGGCCAACCGCGCGACGTCGTCGATCTTTGTCACGGCACCCCCGCTCCGCGCCGGACTCCGCCGCCGCCGGATCCGGCGGCGGCGGAGTTCGGGTCAGCCCTTGACGCTGCCGGCGAGCAGGCCGCGTACGAAGTAGCGCTGGAGGGACAGGAACACGATCAGCGGTACGACCATCGACACGAACGCGCCGGCGGTCAGCCGCTGCCACTCGTTGCCCCGCGTACCGGCCATCTCGGCGAGCCGGACGGTGAGCGGGGCGGTCTCGTCACTGCCCCCCGCGAAGATCAACGCGACCAGCAGGTCGTTCCAGACCCAGAGGAACTGGAAGATGCCGAACGCGGCGAGCGCGGGGACGATCAGGGGCAGGACGATGGTGCGGAAGATCTTCGGGTGGGTGGCGCCGTCGACGCGGGCCGCCTCCATCAGATCCTTGGGCAGTTGCGAGATGAAGTTGTGCAGCAGGAAGACGGCGAACGGGAGCGCGAAGCAGGTGTGCGCGAACCACACCTGCGCGAACTTCTGCGAGCCGTCGAGGTCCCAGGCCGGCAGCAGGGTGACGCCGGCCAGGGTGACACCGGTGGAGAAGAACCTGAGCAGGGGCACCAGCGCCATCTGCAGGGGCACGATCTGCAACGCGAAGATCGCGATGTACATCCAGTCCCGCCCGCGGAAGTTGATCCAGGCCAGCGCGTACGCGGCCAGCGCCGCGAAGGCGAGCGGGAACAGCACCGAGGGGATGGTGATGGCCAGCGAGTTGATGAAGTAGCTGGCGAGCTGCCCGGACGACGACGACCGGCCGAACAGCACCTCCTGGTAGTTCTCCAGGGTGAACTGCGGACTGGTGAAGAACGTCCACCAGCCGGTGGACTTGATCTCGTCCTCCGGCCGGACCGAGGAGATCAGCAGGCCGAAGGTCGGGATCGTCCAGAGCACCGCGATGACGACCGAGATCAGCGTCGCGGTACGGGTGTTCAGCCGCTTGCGCACCCGGGTGGCCCGACCCGGGGTGGGGTCGACCTTCTGGGTGCCGACGGCGACGGTGGGCGTGGCGGTGGTCATCTCAGCCCTCCCGCTGCTGGCGCAGGTTACGGATCTGGTACAGCACGATGGGCACGACCAGGACGAACAGGAAGACCGCCAGCGCCGAGCCCTGGCCGTTCTCGCCGTAGCGGAACGCCTGGTTGTACATCTCGTTGGCGATCACGCTGGTCTCGTAGTTGCCGTTGGTCGCGGTGCGCACGATGTCGAAGACCTTGAGCGTGGCGATCGACAGCGTCACCACCACGACGATGAGCGCCGGGCGGATGCTCGGCATGGTGATCTGCCAGAACATCTGCCAGGGGGTGACCCCGTCCAAACGGGCGGCCTCGACGATGTCGGCCGGGATCGCCTTGATCGCGGCGGACAGCACCACCATGGCGAAGCCGGCCTGGATCCAGATCATGATGATGATCAGCAGGAACGTGTTGAGCGGTGACTCCTGCAGCCACGACTGTGGCGTGCCGCCCACGCTCACCACGATCTGGTTCAGCAGGCCGATCTGTTGCTCGCCCTCGCCCCGGTAGGCGTAGATGAAGCGCCAGATGATCGTGGCGCCGACCATCGAGATCGCCATCGGCAGGAAGATCAGCGACTTGGCGACCGCCTCGAACCGGGCCCGGTCCACCATGATCGCGTAGAGCAGGCCGAACGCGGTGGCCACCAGCGGCACCAGGATGACCCAGAGGAGGGTGTTGGTCAGCACCCGGACGATCGCGTCCTCGCTGAACATCCACCCGTAGTTGCGCAGGCCGACCCAGTCGGTGCTGGTGCGGTCCATGAAGGACAGCAGCACGGTCCGGATGGCCGGCACCACCAGCCCGACCAGGAGCAGCAGGACGGTGGGCAGCAGGAAGAAGAGCGCGAAGAGCCCCTCCCGCTGCTTCGGCCGCCGGGGGAGCGGTCCGCCGCCCACCGACGCCGCCACCAGTTGCGCCTCCCGGCGCCGGGCGAACCAGGCGGGTACGACGTCGAGCAGGAGGAGCAGGCCCCCCACCACCGCGACGAACGCGACCAGCCCGTACATCAGCATGAGGAGCTTCGGCTGTTCGTCAGCGAAGTCGAAGTTCATCAACCCTCCCTCGGGGGCTCAGGTCGGACAACGGGCCGGTCCGCACCGCGGACCGGCCCGTCGTCAGGAGATCACTTCGGCCAGCTGCTCTCGATGCCCTGGAGCACCGTCGCCGTGTCCTTGCCGTTGACCCAGTCGACCATGCCCTTCCAGAAGGTTCCGGCGCCGACTGCGGCCGGCATCAGGTCGGAACCGTCGAAGCGGAAGACCGAGCTCTTGTCCTGGAGGATCTGGACGGAGAGCTTGTCGATCGGGTTCGCCACGTTGGCCAGGTCGAGCTTGTTGTTCGCCGACACCCAGTCGCCGATCTTGGCGCGGCTGTTGGCGTGCTCGCCGGAGGCGAGGTAGGTCTGCACCGCCTGCACCTCGGGCCGGTCGGCGAAGGCCGCGACGAACTCGCCGCCGCCCAGCACCGGCTTGCCCTTGGCCGGGTCGATGGCCGGGAAGTAGAACGCGAACACGTCGCCGTCCTCGGCCACCTTGGTGCCCTCGGGCCACTGGTTGGCGTAGAACGACGCCTGCCGGTGCAGCGCGCACTTGCCGGTGGTGATCGGCACGCCGGCCTCCTGGAAGGAGGTGGTGGCGATGCTCTTCACGCCGCCGAAGCCGCCGTTGACGTACTTCTCGTTCTTGAGGATGGTGCCGGCCCGGTCGAGGGCCTCGGCGACCTTCGGGTCGTTGAACGGGATGCCGTGGCTGGTCCACTGGTCGTAGACCTCGGGGGTCTGCGTCCGCAGCATCAGGTCTTCGATCCAGTCGGTGGCCGGCCAGCCGGTGGCGTCACCGGACTCGATGCCGGCGCACCACGGCTTGGTGCCGCTGGCCGCGATGGTGTCGCTGAGCTTGATCAGGTCGTCCCAGGACTGCGGGACGGTCCAGCCCTTCTCCTTGAACGTCTTCGGGGAGTACCAGACGAAGGACTTGACGTTCGAGCCGAGCGGGGCGCCGTAGAAGGTGCCGTTGACGGTGCTGTACTTCAGCCAGTCGGCCGGGTAGTTGGCCTCGGCCATCGCCTTGGTGTCGGCGCTGGCCGCCTTCAGCTTGCCGCCGTCGGCGAAGCGCTTGAGTAGGCCGGGCTGCGGGATGAACGCGATGTCGGGGGCGTTGCCGCCGTCGACCCGGACCCCGAGCTGCGCCTCGAACTCACCGCTGCCCTCGTGGTCGATCTCGATGCCGGTGCACTTGGAGAACTGCTCCCACGACTGCTCCAGCCGGTCGGCCTCGATCTCGCGGATGGACGAGTAGATCGAGACCTTCTTGCCGTCGTGACCCTCGTACTTCTCGTACGCGGAGCACTCGGGGGAGCCCGCGTTGTCATTGGTGTCGTCGTTGCCGCCGGTGCCGCAGGCGGTGGCGCTGAGCGCCAGCCCGAGTGCGCCGGCGATCACGAAGGCCTGGCGTGGTCTGGTGAAGACCGCCATGCCGTCCTCCTTCCTTGCCGGCGCGGGTCGTGCTCGATGACCGTGGCGCCGGTCCGATGGTCGTGCTCACATGTAAGCGCTTGCATCCGACCGGGTCCACCCCTTGCCGGACACGAGCGAGTAACAATCCGGAAACCGTGGCACCGCCTCGTGGGACCGCTCCCGGCCCAGATGCCGGACTCTTTCGATCGACGGCAATATCTGTCACTCTGAATGAAATAGATCGAAGGATTTCAACATCGGAGGTGCTGGATGGCCAAGCGGTGGTACAGCCTGCTCACGGTCGCTCTGCTGGTCGCGGGCGTTCTGCTCCCGGCGTCGCCGGCGGCGGCCGCCCCGACGTTCAAGGTCCCGTTCCCGTGCGGCCAGACCTGGTCCGGCCAGACCCGGACCGACCACAGCCCCGCGTACGCGGTCGACTTCAACCGCACCGACGACCTCGGCGACCCGGTGGTGGCGAGCGCGCCGGGCACCGTCGACCGGGTCACCGACCTCGGTGGCACCAGTTACGGCAAGTACGTGCGCATCGACCACGGTGGCGGCTACACGACCTACTACGCCCACCTCAACGGGTTCAACGTCTCCGTCGGGCAGAGCGTCGGGTACGGGAAGGTCATCGGGTGGGTCGGCAGCACCGGCGGCTCGACCGGTCCCCACCTGCACTACGAGCAGCGCCTGAACGGCAACGACATCCAGGTGCGGTTCAACGGCTCGCTGGCCCTCTACTGGGGCACGAAGTCCTACACCAGCGGCAACGGCTGCTCCTCGAGCACCGGCAGCGGCACGGTGAACACCAGCGGCACCGCGCTGACCGTGCGGTCCGGCCCCGGAACCGGCTACGACGCGGTCGGCACGGTGGCCGACGGCACCCGGGTCACGATCTACTGCCAGACCAGCGGCACCAGCGTCACCGGCACCTACGGCACCAGCTCGATCTGGGACCGGATCGGCACCGGCCGCTACATCGCCGACGCCTACGTGTACACCGGGCACGACGGATACATCCCGAACGTGCCCCGCTGCTGAGCGGGCATGCGTCGGCCCCGCCGCGGAACCCGCGGCGGGGCCGGCCGGTCAGCTGTTGAGCTGCCAGATGGCGAAGTTGAGCGCGCTGGCGAAGGTGACCCAGGCCCAGTAGGGGAGCATCAGCAGCGCCGCCGGGCGGGAGATCCGCCAGAACAGGACCACCGTCACGGCGATCGCCAGCCACATCAGCAGGATCTCGGCGAACGCCAGGCCGTAGCGGCCGGCGCCGAAGAAGAGCGGCGTCCAGATCGCGTTGAGGACCAGTTGCGTGACCCAGGCCCACACGGCGGGACCGAAGCCGACCCGTCGCCAGACCAGCCAGCCGGCCACCGCGATCATCGCGTAGAGCACGGTCCAGACCGGTCCGAAGAGCCAGGACGGTGGCGCCCAGGAGGGTTGTTCGAGGCTCGCGTACTCCGCCGAGGTGCCCTGGACGCCGAGCCCGCCGACGGCTGCCGCGACGAACACCGCCGCGCCGAAACCGAGCAGGGCCCACCACCGTCGCGTGCCGTCGGTACGTCCGACGCTCCTGGTTATCTCCATGGTCGAGATATCTCCCCGCCGTCAGGTCGGCAAACCTCGCTGTCCCGTCCCGGACAGCACGACGCCGGGGTCGTCCTGGCCGGTCGCTCCCGTCGGGAGGACGGAGTTCCGGTCACGACGACCCCGGCGGGTCCGGTGCGGCGGCCGCTGGCCGCCTCGTCAATTGAAGATGCTCACACCACCCGGGCCGACCAGGAGACCGACCACGATGAGGACGATGCCCCACAGGATCTGCCGACGGAACAGCGCGAGGATGCCGGCGACCACCAGTACGACTGCGAGAATCCAGAGAATCAGCTCCATGTTCGCTGAATACCCGAACTGACCGTGCGGGAAACCTCGCCCGAGTCGAGATGATCTCCCAGGTGGTAGATGCTGTATGCCTGCCGGATCACCGGGTGGGCCACGTTCCGCACCCGTACGCCGCCCGGCGTCGTGCCCTTCTCCGTGCCCGCGTGCGCGTGCCCGTGCAGGGCCAGCGCGGTCGGCGCCGAGTCGATGGCCTGGCCGAGCTGGTACGACCCGAGGAACGGGTAGATCTCCAGCGGCTCACCGGCGAGTGTGTCCGGCACCGGCGAGTAGTGGGTGAGCGCCACCCGCACGTCGCAGTCCAGTCCGCGCAGCGCCGCCCCTAGGGCGTCGGCGCTGTCGGTCGTCGTCCGGACGAACGCCTTCATCTCCGGCTCGCCGAAGTCGCTGGCGCAGCGCCCGGCGAAACCGCCGCCGAATCCCTTCACCCCGGCGATGCCGAGCCGGCCGCCGGCGCAGTCCAGCACCACACTGTTGCCCTCCAGCACGGTGATCCCGGCGTCCTCCAGCACCTTCACCACCTGCGGAACCTGGTCGCACTGGTGGTCGTGGTTGCCGAGGACGGTCACCACCGGCACGCCCAACCCACCGAACTCCTGCGCCACGCAGCGCGCCTCGGCCTCGGTGCCGTGCCGGGTCAGGTCACCGGCGAGCAGCAGCACGTCGGCGCAGTCGGGCAGTTCCTCCAGGGCCGGCCGGAAGCGGCCGACCACGTCCTCGTCCAGATGCACGTCGCCCACGGCGGCGATGCGGATCACCATGAACCCTCCCTCAGGGCAGTTGCTCGATCTCCGTGGGCGCGGACGTACGGATCACGCCGATGTCGCTGGTGACCGGCACGTCCGGGAAGCGCTCGGCCACCCGGCGCAGGATCTCCTCGCGCCGGTGTTCGCTCTCCACCTCGCCCTGCAGCACGAGGCCGCGCTCCCTGCGGGCAACGGTGATGCCCTGTTCGGCCACGGCCGGGTCCTCGGTCAGCAGCCGGTGGACCTCCGCCTCGACGTACTCGTCCGGCGGTCCCGTGGCGACGTCGCGGTGCTCGGTCACGGTGTCCCCTTTCCTCCCGTGGTGTCGGCGTACGGCACCACGTCCAGCCGGTCCAGCAGCACCAGGAACGCCTCCGCGTACGGCGAGTGCTGCGTCTCCTTGCGTACCCGTTCCCAGTCGATCTGCTCGCGCAGTGACCGGGCCAGCGGCAGGCCCCGGGCGAAGTCGCAGTAGTGCTGGGAGAAGCTGAGCAGCTTGTGCACCATCAGCTGGGTCGCCGAGAGCACCGGCATGTGGATGGCGTCGACCGGTCGGACCACGGTGTCGGCGAAGGTCTCCTCGGTGACCGGGGTCTCGATCGGCCGGTGGATCAGGTCGACCATCCGCCCGTCGTCGAAGACCTTGACCAGCCAGTCCTCCGGCGGGCGCTCGGCGATGAAGCCGGCCGCCACCAGGGCCTCCAGGGCACGTTCGACGTCGGTTTCCCGGATCAGGAAGTCGACGTCGTGTTCGCTGGAGTGCCCGCCGTGCGCGTACACGGCGAAGCTGCCGCCCAGCGCGAACGGGATCTCTTCCTGCTTGAGCACGGCGGCGACCTTCTTCAGGGTGTGGACCAGGCTCTCGTCCCCGCGCTCGGCCATGTGGATCTCCCGTCGTGGTGGTCAGGGGGATGGTGTTCAAGTCGGGTACCCGGCATCCCCGTGGCCCACACCTGGCACGGGCGCGGGTAGGTGGCAACCAGGACGGAAGAGGATCAAACACCCAGGGCACGAGCGCCCGTCGCGTAGTCTGGGGAAGGTGTCCAGATCATCGCGGGCGCGGCGCGGCAGGGCCCGATTGCGCGCCGTCGCCCTGATCGGCATCGACGGCTCGGGCAAGACGACCCAGGCGCACCGGCTCGCCGAGGCGCTCACCCTGGCGGGACTCCCCGCCACCTACCACCGCAACGCCGGCGGACGGCGCTGGCTCGGCCGCGTCGCGCACCGGCTCGGCCGTCCGGACGCCCAGCGCCTCGTGGGACGCGACGGGATGCTGGCGGTGGAGTCCGTGCTGCGGTGGCTCGCTATCGCCGGCGCTCTGCTCAGCCGCCTGCTGACCGGACGGATCGCGGTGATGGACCGCTACTCGGTCTGCCAGTACGCCAGCATCCGTTCCCACGGCGGCAGCAGGCGCTGGGAACGCCTCGCCCGCCTGGGCTACCGGATCTTCCCGCCGCCGCAGCTGACGTTCCTGCTCGCGGTCGATCCGGCCGAGGCGTACCGGCGGATCGAACAGCGCGGGACCGACCACGAGTCCATGGGCTACCTGACCGCGACGGCCACCGCCTACCGGACGCTGCCGGAGTACCCGACCTTCGTGCTCGTCGACGCCGATCGCCCGCCGGACGAGGTGGCGCGGCAGATCCAGGACCACCTGGCGGCCTGGCTGGCCGCGTCTGACCCGTCGCCCCGGTCCGCTCCCGTCCGGGGCGCCCGGCCGGAGGTGGACCCGGTACCGGTCGAGGTGCACCTCTGACAGGTGGGTGCCGCGGTGTCCGCCGCCGGGGCCGTCAGGCCCGTCCGTAGACCGGGACGGTGGCGCCGCTGGTCGGTGCCGACTCGTCCGAGGCGAGGAAGCGGATCACCGGGGCGATCTCGGCCGGGGCGACCCAGCGCGAGTGGTCGGCGTCGGGCATCGCCGCCCGGTTGGTGGGGGTGTCGATGACGCTGGGGAGCACCGTGTTGCAACGCACACCGGTCGGCCGGTACTCCACCGCCACCGCGTTCGCGAAGGCCAGCACCGCCGCCTTCGACGTCGCGTAGGCCGCCGCGCGGGGAAAGGGCGCGACGGCGGCCCGCGCGGACACGCAGACCACGGCGCCGCCGCCGGCGGCCACCAGGTGCGGGAGCGCCGCACGGGTCACCAGCCAGGTCGGGCGCAGGTTCATCGCCAGCATCCGGTCGAGTTCGTCGATCGGCGTCTCGTGCACCAGACCGCCGCTCGCGTATCCGCCGACCAGGTTCACCACCGCCCGCAACGGCGCCGCCGGCTCACCGGCGGCGGTCGCGACGACCCGCTCCACGTCGGCCGGCACGGTCAGGTCCGCGACGGGCCGGACCGGTCCGCCAGCCGCCGGGTCCGCCGCGCCACGGCCTGGTCGCTCCGGTACGACCACCCGCCAGCCCGCCTCGACGAAGGCCGCGGTGACCGCGCCGCCCAGCCCGCCCGTGCCTCCGGTGACCAGCACACTGCGATCCGCCATGGCTCCACGCTAGTGCGCGGTGCGGCGCGGTCACCGACGGGGGAGACCGTCGGCGTCACGTGCTCGGGCGACCGTCCGGCCGCCGGAGCCGCCCGCCCGGGGGAGGCGGTGTCCGGCCCGCGATGGCACGCTGGGCGGGAGCGGTGGCTCCCGGATTGCGGTACTTTCCCCAACACGTACGGTGATGGTTGACGCTCACGCCTCATGAAAGTAAGTTTCATCCGTGGCGAAGAGTCCGAAGGTTTCTGCGAGTCACGAGTCCGGTGGGCTGATCGTCCACATCAGCGGTCTCCTCCCGTCGCTGTCGCCGGCCGAACAACGGGTCGCGCGACTGGTGGTGGCCGACCCGGCCGACGCCGCGCGCCGGACGATCACGGATCTCGCCACCGCAGCCGAGACCTCCGAGGCGACCGTGATCCGGTTCTGCCGCTCGGTCGGCATGGACGGTTACCCCCAGCTGCGGATCCGGCTCGCCGCCGAGGCCGCCCGCCGGGTCGAGCCGCCGGACGCGCGGGTCGTCGGTGGCGACATCCCTCCCGGCGCCGACCTCGCACAGATCATCGCCACGATCGCCTTCAACGACGCCCGGGCCGTCGAGGAGACGGCCGAGCAGCTCGACCCGGCCATCTGCGAGCAGGTGGTCGAGGCCATCGTCGGCGCCGGCCGCATCGACGTGTACGGCGCCGGTGCCAGCGGCTTCGTCGCCTCGGACTTCCAGCAGAAGCTGCACCGGATCGGCCGCACCTCGTTCTACTTCCCGGACGTGCACACCGCGCTCACCTCGGCCGCCCTGCTCGGCAAGGGCGACGTCGCGATCGGCATCTCCCACACCGGCACCACCTCGGACGTCATCGAGGTGCTGGAGCAGGCACGGTCCCGGGGGGCGGCGACCGTCGCGCTGACCAACTTCCCCCGGTCGCCGATCACCGAGGTGGCCGACTTCGTCCTCACCACGGCCGCCCGGGAGACCACCTACCGCTCCGGGGCGATGGCCAGTCGCCTGGCGCAGCTCACCGTCGTCGACTGCCTCTTCGTCGGGGTGGCGGCGCGCAACCGGGCCCGGGCCCGCAAGGCGCTCGAGGCGACCGCCGAGGCGGTCCGGTCGCGCCGCGTGGGTCCCGGACGGAGGCGGGCATGACGACCGGCAAGGTCGAGCCGCAGGAGGTGACCGGCCGCCCGGTGATCCGGGTCGGCGCACCGACGGAACGGCGTAATCCGCTCAGCGTCGACCTCGACCTGATGTCCACCCGGGACGTGCTCTCGGTGATCAACGACGCCGACCGGCGGGTCCCCGCCGCCGTCGCCGCCGTCCTCGACCAGATCGCCACCACGGTCGACCTGGCGGTGACCGCCCTGCGCGGGGGCCGCCGCGTGCACTACTTCGGCGCCGGCACGTCCGGCCGCCTCGGCGTCCTCGACGTGGCCGAGCTGGCCCCCACCTTCAACTCCCCGCGGGACTGGTTCTGCGCCCACCTGGCCGGCGGAGCGGACGCCATGTGGCGCGCGGTCGAGAACGCCGAGGACGACGCCCGGGGCGGCGCGGCCGAGGCCGCCGAATGCGTGCGCACAGGGGACGTCGTGGTCGGTCTCGCCGCCAGCGGGCGTACGCCGTACGTCCTGGGTGCGCTCGCCGCGTCCCGGGCAAAGGGCGCCGCGACGGTGTTGCTCTGCGCGAACCCGGAGGCGGAGGCCGCCGGGTCGGTGGACGTCTTCATCGGGGTGGACACCGGCCCCGAGGTGGTTACCGGGTCGACCCGGATGAAGGCGGGCACCGCGCAGAAGCTGGTGCTCAACACGTTCTCCACGGCCGTGATGGTGCGCCTGGGGCGGGTCTACTCGAACCTGATGATCGACATGGTGGCCACCAACGCGAAGCTCCGCGGACGGATGATCTCGATCCTGATGGAGGCCACCGGCTGCAGCGAGGAGATCTGCCGACGCGCCCTGCACGAGGCCGACGGCGACCTCAAGACCGCCCTGGTGTCGCTCGTCTCCGGTGCCGGGGTTCCCGCCGCGCGCGCCGCCCTCGCCCGCTCCTCCCACCAGGTGCGCGGCGCTATCGCCCTCCTCGCCTCCTGACCCTCGCCCCGCCCTCGCGATTCGGACATCCGGTACCGGATCGGCGCTGGCACCGCCCTTCTCCGGCCACGGGCATGGAATCGCGCTCCGGATTGTTCACCGGGGGGTGGGGTATTACCACGGGCGTGGATGAACCGACCGGTCCGGCGGTGCGTATCTGCCAGTGACCAGGATCGCAGCTCGCTGGTGACCCGGGTCGCTGTGCCACTCGGTCGGGCGGTGTTGCCATGGTCGGGCCGGACAGGGATCCGTCGATCGACCAGCCCGTACGTGGTGCCCGACAGGGCGCGGCCACATGGGGTGCTGACAGCAAACATGGACCGTGCTCTCAGCTGATTATCAGGCATTCGTGACACTTTCGACTCACGACATGGAATCCCCGACACGTCTCATCTGTTGTGTAGGTGTCAGCACCGGTGGGCACAGCGGAAGTTACGGGGAGGGAGCTGACGGACGTGGGGATGGCAAGGAACCGGGCAACCGGCGCGAGCGAGGGGACCGTGAGCAACGTGGACAAGAACATCGGCATGCGGACCGACGAGGTCGCCGAGGAGCGTGACCTGGTCGGCGTCTACCTTCACGAGATCTCCCGGACGCCACTGCTGGACGCCGCCAAGGAGGTCGACCTCTCCAAGGCGATCGAGGCCGGCCTCTACGCCGAGCACCTGCTCGGCTCCGAGCGCGTTCCCGAGGGTGTCGACCGGGAGGACCTGGAGCGCCTGGTCGTCGAGGGCGAGCGGGCCAAGGACCTGTTCATCCGGGCCAACCTGCGCCTGGTCGTGTCGATCGCGCGGCGGTACGTCCGCTCGGGCATGCCCATGCTCGACCTGATCCAGGAGGGCAACACCGGCCTGGTGCGGGCGGTCGAGAAGTTCGACTACGAGCGGGGCTACAAGTTCTCCACCTACGCCACCTGGTGGATCCGTCAGGCGATCAGCCGGGCGATCGCGCAGCAGGAGCGTACGGTGCGGCTGCCCGTGCACCTGGTCGAGGACGTCAACCGGATGCGCAACGTCGCGCGTCAGCTCACCCGTGAGCTGGGCGGCGACCCGGAGCCGGAGCAGATCGCGGCGTCGCTCGGCGTCACCGTCGAGCGGGTCAACGAGCTGGTCCGCTGGTCGCAGGACACCGTGTCGCTGGACACCCCGGTCGGCGACGACGGTGACACCAAGCTCGGTGACCTGGTCGCCGACAGCGACGCCCCCTCGCCGGAGGAGATCGTCCTGACCGGCCTGGAGCGGCAGCGGATCGAGGGCCTGCTCAACCACCTCGACGACCGCTCGGCCGGCATCATGCGGGCCCGCTACGGGCTGGAGGACGGCCGGGAGCACTCGCTCACCGAGGTCGCCTCGCGGTTCTCGCTGTCCCGTGAGCGGATCCGCCAGCTGGAGATCCAGGCCCTCGGCCGGCTCCGTGAGCTGGCCCGCGCCGAGGGGCTGCAGGCGGCCTGAGCTGGTAGTAATGACGGAGAACGGCCGGCGTCCGATAGGGGGACGCCGGCCGTTTCCCGTGTCGGCCTCCGGTCAGCGGACCCGGCCGTAGCCGTACGGGGGCAGCAGGTCGATGCTCCGCTTCTCCACGTTCCGGCCGAAGGTGGGCGCATGGATCACCTGGCCCGAGCCCACGTAGATGCCCATGTGCCCGAGGTTGCTGTAGAAGACGAGATCACCCGGACGCAGTTCGCTGCGGCTGATGTGGGCCACCACGCCCCACTGCATGCGGGTGTTGTGCGGCAGGGACTTGCCGGCCGCCCGCCACGCGGCGGAGGTCAGTCCGGAGCAGTCGTAGCCGTTCGGCCCGTCCGCTCCCCACACGTACGGCTTGCCGAGCGCGCCGTACGCGTACCGCACCGCCACTCCGGCCGAGCCGGCGACGGAGGGCGCGTCCCTGGCGCTGTCCGAGCGGGACGCGGGCTGTTCGGTGGCCCGGCCGTACGCCTGGCGGCGCAGCTCGTAGAGCTTCGCCAGGTCCCGTTCGATGCGCGTCTTCGCGGTGGTCAGCTGCCGCGCCTGGGCCGCCTGCCGCTCCAGGGTGACGTCCAGGCGGGTCTTCTCCGCCAGTAGGCGGCGCTGGTCGCCGGTGAACGTGGCGATCCGTTCCTGCCGTTGGCGGGTCAACTGGTCGATGGTGCTGATCCGGTCGAGCAGTGCGGTCGAGTCCTCGGCGCGCAGCAGCGCCGCGGCGGTGCTCAGGTTCCCGGTCTTGTACGCGGTGACGGCCAGTTCGCTGACATCCGCACGACTCTGTTCCGCCTGTTGCTCCAGCGGACCCAGCCGGGCCTGTAATCGGTCCGCGTCGGCCTTGTTGGCCTTGATCTTCTCGCGGAGCTCGTTGTACGCCTCGACGACGCGCTCCAGCTCCGCCGAGGACTTCTCGATCCGCCGGGTCAACTCGGCGGGTGACGGTTCGGCCCGGGCGGGCACCGCCGGTGCGACCAGCGCGGCCGACACCACGGCGACCGCGAGGGCGCGCAGCGTCTTCCTGAGGGACGACAAGAGCGTTGGTGCTCCTCTCCCACCGGCCGCCGGGGCTGCTGGGGCTCCTCGACGGCACCGGGCCGGTGCTGTCCGGATGGACGGCGGTCGACCGGGCCGGCCCGGACACGGTAACCCGGTGCCCGAGTGACCCGCAGAGAAAGCAGGGGCGAATGTTGGCGAAGTGGCGGAAATTGCTGCAGAGGCGAGTGACGGTGCGTGGTCTCGGTGTGGTCGCCGGGAGCGGGCACTCGTACGACTTGTAGCAGTACGGGTGGTGAGCCCGATTCGTCGTTCCCGGCGTATGCCGCCGGTTCGGTGCGGGCTATAACCGATAAGACCGACATGGATGTCTTTTTCCGGCGGTGGGGAGGCGTGGCCGGCGCCCATCACACCGGTAAAGCGGCACTCCGGCTGGCGGGCGGCCAACACAATGGGTCCCGGAGCCGGGAGTCCCACCGCCGCGCAGGTGCCGGTGGGCAGCCGACCCCGCACCACAGCTGCGGGAGGAGAGCCATGACATCTCGGGGCGCCACGACACGACCGCACCGGTCCCCGCGCGGGCCGGGCGGAACCACCGACACGCTGCTCTACGCCCGGCCGGGGATCATCGTCACCGTCGAGCGGTTCACCGTCGGCCGCACCAGCTGGCGGGTGGCCGAGCTGACCCACCTGCGGACCGGGCGTGGACCCCACGACCGGGTCGCGGTCCGCGCCGTCGTCGTGACCGCCACGATGGTCGGGGGAGTCGGGCTGCTGCTCGGGTTCACCGGCGGCCTGCACCGGCTCACCGCCGGCGCGTACCTGATCCTGGGCGGGGTGTTCCTGGTACCCGTGCTGCTCGCGCTGGCCGGGGACCGCTGGCGGCCGCCGGCGTACGAGCTGTGGGGCCGCCGCCGATCCGAGGACGTCCTGCTGTTCAGCAGCGACGACGAGCGGCAGTTCGGGCAGGTCACCCGGGCGCTGCGCCGAGCCCGGGAGATGCACCGGTACGGCGGCTGGGAGGACTCGCCCACCCTCGTGGACCCGTGGCGGCCGACCCGCTGAACGGGCCGGCCGGCGGTCGGTGTCCCGACGGTGGACGTCAGCCGGCGACCGGCTCGGGGGTCCGCGCGGGCCGGGCGGTGACCCAGGCGCTGACCCGGCGCTCGGCGTAGAACGAGACGAACGGCACCGTGCCGGCGAGCATCACCAGGATCATCCGCTTCAGCGGCCACCCCGCGCGACGGGCCAGGTCGAAGGCGGCCACCAGGTAGAGCATGTAGAGGAAGCCGTGCACCTGGCCCACGGTCTCCACCACGACCGGGTTGTCGAACCCGTACTTCAGCGGCATGCCGATCACCACGAGCAGGATCAGCGCGACGCCGACGATCCAGGCGATCACGCGGTACCGGGTCAGGGCTGCGCCCACCGTCGTCCGTCCTTCCGCACCCGGCCCATTCGTCAGCCGGGATAGTCGCCGGGCCGGGCGCCCGGATTGTCGTTGAGCCATCGCAGGTAGCGGTTGTACTCGTCCAGGTCCGGGTCGTCCGGGCCGGCCGTCGCCACCGGTACGCGGGGGACGCGCACCGGTCGGCGTACCTCCGGACGCGTCGCGGTGCCCGCGTCGGACGCGGCCGGCCGTGGCCCC